>JAIBCG010000120.1 GCA_019694295.1 Saprospiraceae bacterium | reverse complement strand
GTTACTGCTTCATTGTTAGATGCTGCCGCTGCCTTTTCATATTGGCTATATGCTTTTTCGAGATTGTTTTGATCAGCGTAGGCGTCACCGAGCAGAGATGCTTTCATTTGAGGAAGCATATTTCCCGAAGGGCTGAATTTTTCTAGATATGGAACAGCTTCGGCTGCTTTTCCGGTTTTTAACAAACAAACACCTGCGTAGTAGTTGGCAACATTGCCGGCATTGGTGCCACTGTATTTCGCTGCAATGTCCTTAAAACCAGGAAATCCACCACCCGGATTACTAAGAGCGAGGTCGAATGAGTCTTTAGCAAACATTTGTTCTGCACGCGCCATTTGCTTTACTGCTTCAGCCTGTTTTGGGCCGATGTACAGATTTTTATAAGCATAATAACCTCCAATCAAAACAACCAAACCGCCAATAACACCCAAGATGATGTTTTTGTACTTGTCATAATAGGAAGTTACGGAATCCGAGATTTCGTCAAGGTTTACCAGTGTTTCTGTGATGTCTTCTTTTCTCTTTGCCATAATGGGTATCTACTTTCTGTAAAAATTTCCGCAAATGTACGTTTATTTTTTATAAAATGTTTCAATAAAAATGAAAAGCAGCTAAAATTTCTCTTAACTGCTTACTCAAAATATTTAAATATTCTTACTTGTATATTAATCTCTTACATAAGGATAATCATTTTCTACGTAATTATCAGTATATAAATCTGCTGCTATCGGCAGTGGTGAATCTTCGGCAAACTGTGTTGCTTCTTCGATTTCTGCTTTTATTTTATCTTTGATTGATTGTATTTCAGCATCGGTTGCTATTTTGTTTTTCAGAATTTTTTCTTCTGTGAGTTTTAATGGATCAATATCCATATATGCTTGAAGTTCGTCTTTTGTTCTGTATTTGCCCGGGTCAGATACTGAGTGACCTTTGTATCTGTATGTTTTTATTTCGAGGAAATAAGGGCCTTTACCACTTCTGATATGTTTGGCTGCGCGATCAAGTGCGTTGTGTACTTCTTCCGGGTCCATACCGTCAACTGCTTCACTTGGCATGTCAAATGCGGCGCCTATTTTGTACAGATCTTGAACATTGCTGGTACGTGCCACCGAAGTACCCATTGCATACTGGTTATTTTCGCAGATGAACAGGGCAGGTAGTTTCCAGGTCATAGCCATATTGAATGATTCGTACAATGCACCTTGGCGAGCAGCACCATCTCCAAACATGGTTACACACAGATTGTCAGTACCTTTATATTTTTCGGCAAATGCAATACCGGCACCTATCGGAATCTGTGCCCCTACTATGCCATTACCACCAAAAAACTTATGCTCGGCAGAGAAGAAGTGCATCGACCCACCTTTGCCGCCTACACAACCGGTAGCCTTTCCGAATAATTCTGCCATACATTCCTTCGAACTCAGGCCTTTTGCCAACGCTATACCATGTGCACGATATGCCGTTATGAGCGCATCTTCTTTGCGAAGGGCACTTACAAGTCCGGCTGCAATGGCCTCCTGACCAATATAAACGTGACAAAAACCCCGGATCTTTTGCTGAGAATACATCATAAGACTTCTCTCTTCAAACCTTCGGATACGGAGCATAGTCTCATACCAAGTGAGCCATGTTTCTTTCGGAAAAGATGATTTTTTTGAACCTCCTTTAGGTGCCTTTACTTTTTCGAGTACTTGTTGCATAATTGATATTGATTTGAAAGCATAAAAATACGACTTGTTTTATGATTATCCAAATCTGAAAGCAACTGTAGTACTGAAATTTATTTCATCTTTGTGTTTGTAAAATAAATCGAGTGTTTTTAGAAGAAATTAAAATTGCAGGTTTTAAGAATATTGAACATGCAAAATTGCATTTCAATCCAAAAATAAATTGCCTCACAGGCTTGAATGGTGTAGGGAAAACCAATTGTCTCGATGCTGTTTTTCTGCTTTGTGTCGGCAAGAGTCATTTTAACTTAACCGATCAGCAACTGATAAAACAAGGCGGCAATTTTTTCCGAGTAGAAGGTTTATTTACAAATGATAATAACGACAGAAAAAAAGTAGTTATAAAACTTCAGGATTCGGGCAAAAAAAATATTTCACTCGATGACAAGCCATACAAAAAAATTGCTGAACACCTCGGACGTTTTCCGGTGGTTATGATTGCTCCTGATGATACTGAAATCATCTGTGGATCTTCTGAAGTAAGGCGCAAATTTCTCGATACTACACTTTGCCAGACTGACAGAACATATCTCGATGCTCTTACTGCTTACAATAAAATACTCAAACAGCGAAATGCTTACCTCAAAATGCTCTCTGCTTCTGGTGGTGCAGATAATGATTTGCTTGAAACCTACGATAAACAGTTGGCCACCCCTGCCCATATTATTCATGACAAAAGAATGAAATATACAGCAGAGCTGGATACGGTATTTATCGAAAAATTTTCAAGCATTACTTCAGGCGACGAGCTGGTAAAGACATACTACCAATCGCAGTTGAGCGATATGTCAATGGTAGATTTGCTTGCCAACAACCGCAGAAAAGACCTGATAACGGAGCGTACCAATGCAGGTATTCATAAGGACGAATTACAGATTTCTATCGAAACAAGAGAGGCGAGAAAGTTTGCATCACAGGGCCAACAAAAATCACTTTTGTTTGCACTAAAATTTGCCGAATACACCTTGTTGATGCGCCATACAAAGGTGAAGCCCATTCTTTTGCTTGATGATATTTTCGACAAACTGGATGACATACGGGTAAGGAATTTGTTAGGCATACTGAAAAATGGTATATTTGGGCAGGTTTTTATTACCGACACTTCTGCTGACAGAATAAAAAGTGTTTTCTCCGGTACTTTTGATCATTTTAGCTTATTCGCAGTAGAACATGGCCACTTAAAAGCTGAATCATGAAAAAAAGGAATGAAGTAAAACTGAAGGACATTCTGAACGAATTCAGAAGAGACCATAAATATGAACAACATTTGTCTGAGATTGAAATAAGGGAAGTGTGGGAAAAAGAAATGGGTGCCACCATTAGCAAATATACTTCAAAAATTTACTTCAGGCAAGGAATCCTTTACGTAAAGCTTGACAGTTCTGTACTAAGGCACGAATTATACTCCAATCGGGAAATGATTCTTCAACGGCTCAATGATGCACTTGGCAAAAGTGTAGTAAAGGAAATTAGTCTTCAATAAACTAACCGATAGCCTTCATTAAGTAAGCATCTACAAATTCGCGGACACAAGCTTCACCGCCTTTTTTACTAAGCACAATATCGGACTGGAACTTTATCTGGTTGACTGCATCAGCAGGGCAGGCTGAGAATCCGATGTTTTGCATCATTTCGAGATCATTGATGTCGTCACCTATCAAGGCTACCTCGTCAAGTGCTATACCAAGATCACCGCATATTCTGTTCAGGACTTCCAGCTTTGGCTCCTGGGTGACGTGACAATGCTGTATGCCCAGTAGTCTGGCGCGTACCTGTACTACTTCCTGCATATATCCGGCCGATATGATGGCAGTCTGAAATCCTCGTTTTACGAGGGTCTGAATAGCCATTCCGTCTTTGGCATTGTACTTTTTTATATGATCACCTTTTTCAGTAAAATACATGCCACCATCGGTCATTACTCCGTCCACATCTAGTACCAGAAGTTTAATTTTTGCAAGTTTTTGTCTAATATTTTTATCCAGAAACAAGGGCTTGAACAATAGTGCGTACAAATCTATTTGATATTCTTCACATAGTATTTCCAGATCTTGAAGGCTTATTTCTTCAATATCATCTATTTCAAGATCATCGAGTAAGGCTTCGTAGTCCATTTTGTGTTGTTGGCAAAGACCTTTGAGGTTTTGTTCAAGATACATATTTTATATTATTTTATAACCGACTGCTTCTGCTACCGGTTTGAGTGAATGGTACATCTGTGTAAATTCTTCGTGCGTGAGCTGCTGCGATGCATCTGACTTTGCGACTTTCGGGTTGGGGTGGGTCTCTATCAGCAGGCCATCAATACCCATAGCTGTACAAGCTCGGGCAAGGGAAGGAATACCATAGGTTTTGCCAAGTGCATGAGAAGGGTCAAGTATTACCGGAAGATTGGTGTGATGCTGCAGCCAAGCAACGCCACAGAGGTCAAGCGTAAATCTTGTGCCTGTCTCGAAGGTGCGTATGCCTCGTTCACACAATATGACATTCTCATTGCCACCCGACAATACAAATTCTGCTGCTTGTACAAATTCCTGCAATGTGGAGCCGAATCCGCGTTTTATAAGAACCGGCTTGGTTGTCTTGCTGCATGCGTGCAGAATGCCCTGGTCGTACATAGCTTTCGCACCTATCTGTATAATGTCCGAATGTTCGATTACCTCCTCAATATGGGTGGCATCTTTTGCTTCAGTAATAATAGTAAGACCGTATTCTTCCTTCATTTTTACCAATAGCATAAGCCCGTCATAACCGAGTCCTTGGAAAGAGTAGGGGCTGGTGCGCGGTTTGTAGCAGCCACCTCGTAGTGTTGTTAAGCCAAGTGACATAATTAATTCTGCCGACTGTCGTATCTGCTCTTCAGATTCTACAGAGCATGGGCCACCGATGAGCAAAGTTTGCATGGAGTTGCCACCAATAATTTTATCACCTATGCAGATTTGTCTCTTTTGTGGTAGAAAAGATTTTGCAGAAAGCTGCATGTCGGAGTTAAAAACCCAGTATTGTTCTATTTTGTTTTCCAACCCAACGGGTACTTCTTTCATACCGGAAGACGTAATCAGTATATGATTATCATTCGTAGTTATATGAAAGGCCTTCAGTTCTACTGCCAGGTTGGCTGCCTCCTGAGTACTTATTGATTTATGGAGTTGTAAAATCATTTTATTTTAATGCCGTACCTGCTTTCCGGCCGTTTAAACATAAGAATTCTAAAATTAATTACTGCAACACATTGTTTAACTGAAACCGCTACAGTAGTACAAAGATGACATTTCCATCCGAATACTCCAAAAAAAAACCCAAACTGATTATGGATGTTTCAATTTTCCGGTGTTTTTTTAGCATAAATGAATAGGTTCTATGGTAAAAATATGAATACAAAAAAAAAGAGCCAAATCTTCTGATCCGGCTCTTTAAAGTATTTTTTTTCAAGGAAATTATTGAGTCATAAGTTGAATTCCTGAACCACCAGATGATTGAACCATAATGGCAATAACGATGCATAG
>JAIBCG010000013.1 GCA_019694295.1 Saprospiraceae bacterium | reverse complement strand
CATCATTGATTTCAAAATACTGAAAATCGCGGCTTCCTTCATTCGATGTAAGTGCGAGTAGAATAGTCCATTTGCCGTTGAATTGAAGAAATGGTCTGACACTGTCTTCGCCCATATATGGGGCAACGGTAACGGCATCGGCATGTAGATTTTCAAAAAATGCGTTAGCATACATAGTAGAAGTGTTGCCAATATCGCCTCGTTTGGCATCTGCAATCACAAAATGAGATGCCGGAATGTATTCAATTGTTTTTTTTAGACTTTCCCAACCGGCGGATGCGTTTGCTTCATAGAAGGCTGTATTAAGCTTATAAGCAACGCAAAAATCTTGTGTTGCATCAATAATTTTCTTGTTGAATTCAAAGGCAGGGTCATCACCACCATTTAGTATTGCAGGTATTTTAGACATATCTGTATCAAGCCCGACACACAAAAATGATTTTCTGGCTTTGATTTGTTCTACAAGTTCACTTCTAGTCATTGATTACTGGTTTAATCCGTTGATGGCTTCTACAGTTTTTACAAATGGCACCTTGCCGATAATGGCTTGCTCGATGCCGGCTTTCATAGTAAATAGTGACATACTGCATGATTCGCAATTGCCGAGCCATTTCAATTTGAGTACGCCATCAGGTGTCAGCTCAATTACCTCCACATTTCCACCATCTACCAACAAGTGAGGCCTTATGACATCAAGAGCATCTTCTACCATTTGCAGCAACTCAGTATTTTCAGTTTGGGTCATATTTAATTTCAAATTATTTACAAAAAAGTACGTCTAGTTAGAAATATTGATTCTGCTTGTAGGAGCCATGTGTTCGTTTCTGTACTTAACCTGTGCGATGGTTTTGCTTGCTATCTCCTTATAGTTTTCGGCTATTACATCGTTTTGCATAACAGATGGGTTTCCATTATCTCCACTTTCGCGAATCGATTGCACCAAAGGTACCTGACCCAATAATATTGTTTCAGCTTCCTGTGCAAGTTTTTGACCACCACCCTGACCAAAAATATAATATTTATTTTGAGGTAACTCGGCCGGCGTAAACCAACTCATATTCTCAACAACTCCAAGAATTGGAACATTTACATTGGACATCTTAAACATATTCATGGCCTTGATGGCATCTGCCAATGCTACTTCTTGTGGGGTAGTTACCAATACAGCACCAGTAACAGGTACCGTCTGAACGAGTGTCAGCTGTACATCTCCTGTTCCCGGGGGCAGATCAACGATAAGATAATCGAGCTCAGGCCAGATACAATCCATAAAAAATTGTTTGATGATACCTGCCAATCGTGGTCCTCGAAGAACAACTGCTTGCTCGGGTTCTACTAAAAATCCTATGGATATAACAGGCATACCGTAGGCTTGTAATGGAATAATTTTTGGTTGGCCATACACATCCTGTACTTCCGGACGTTTGCCCCGGAGGCCGAGCATGGTGGGCATGGATGGCCCGTAAAGATCTGCATCGAGTAGGCCAACCTTTGCACCTAATGCCTTTAATCCTAAAGCAAGGTTAACGGCTACGGTTGATTTCCCTACACCTCCTTTGCCGCTGCCTACTGCAATAATATTTTTAATATTAGGAAGTGGATTATTGCTTTGCTGAGCATCCGGCAGTTTTGATTTAACGTGCACATTCACTACAGCCATCGGGTATTCGTCCTGTATGTGACTGATGCATGCAAAATTAAGTTCAGATTTATTTTGAATATTCATACTTGATAATGCAAGTATAATATTCACTTGATTGCCACTTATATCCAACTGTTCTATCAAACCGGCAGAAACAATATCATTACCGGTCAATGGGTCTTTAATTTTTTGAAGTGCCTTGAGTACACTGTCTCTATCCATTCCGCTTATTTTTATTAACAACAACAAAATTAGACACTTTAAGTTTTATTAAGACAAAATAAAGACAGAAATTTCAAGTTATTGTGAGCTTAATATTTTAATTAAAAGAAATTGTTACTTTTGCACTCGTATGAATGTTTTTACAGATACTGATCATTTGCCGGATTTCAAAAATGCGGTTATTACCATTGGCTCTTTTGACGGTGTTCATGAAGGGCACCGAAAGATTATTGATAAAGTAGTCCACATTGCGAAGCAAACAGAAGGAGAAAGTGTGCTTATTACCTTTCACCCTCACCCAAGACAAATTGTTTTTCCTCAAGATGATCCTGTAAAAATACTTAGTACCACTCTCGAAAAAATACACTTGCTTAGCAGTACTGGTCTTGATAATCTTGTGATTGTGTCATTCACTGTTGAAATGTCACAAATGCACCCTGATGAGTACATCGAGTCATTCTTGATGAGAAAATTCAAGCCCAAATACATTGTCATCGGTTATGATCATCGATTTGGTCAGAACCGCCTTGGCAATATTGATTATCTGCACTGGCATAGCAAAAGATTCCAATATCAAGTGGTAGAAATACCCAAAACCGATGTGGACGCAGTGGTGGTCAGCTCATCAAAAATTAGAAATGAATTACTCAAATGCAATCTACCCGCTGCCAATAATCTGCTGGGGCACCCTTATCTGATAGCAGGCAAGGTTATAGGTGGTAATAAAATAGGACAGTCAATAGGTTTTCCTACCGCCAATATTGAAATAGACGACAAAAATAAACTCATACTACCCAATGGTATTTACTCCGTTTATGTCACATACGACAATGAGAAATACCAGGGTATGTTGTATATCGGCAATAGACCTGTCGTAAAAGATGATGATAAACTTACCATTGAAGTAAATATTTTTGACTTCAGTAGTTCAATATATGGTGCCATTCTGGCAATTGATGTTATTGAGTTTCTCCGTGACGATATAGCTTTTGACACACTTGACGCATTGAGGACACAGCTTATCAAGGATGAAGAACATGCAAGACAAAGCCTTGGAGAATACGAAGCACAACTGGCACAAAGGAAAAATTCAAGTAAATCAGTAGCTGTTGTCATACTTAACTATAATGGCATTGAGCACCTTAAAACATTTTTGCCATCAGTGGTAGAATGTACACCAAATCATCAGATTTATGTAGCAGATAACGCCTCTACAGATAAATCTATCAGTTGGGTACAAGAGAATTATCCTGATGTAGCTATCATCTCATTACCTCAAAACTACGGATTTGCAGAGGGTTATAATAGGGCACTTCAACAATTAAATGAAGAATACTTTGTTTTGCTGAATTCGGATGTTGAGACAACACCCTTTTGGCTAGATAAGATGATGGAACTCACAGCAGACCCAGAAGTAGCAGCAGTACAACCTAAAATATTGTCCTACAAAGACAAAACATCATTTGAATATGCTGGTGCTTCGGGTGGATTTGTAGATGCTCTTTTTTATCCGTTTTGTCGCGGTCGAATGTTTCTTACGATAGAAAAAGATGAAGGCCAATACAATAACAAACGTGAAATCTTCTGGGCAAGTGGTGCCTGTATGCTTGTAAATGCTGACTTATTCCGAAAATTGGGAGGATTCGATAAGGATTACTTTGCTCATTTCGAAGAAATCGACTTTTGCTGGAGACTTCACAAGGCAGGATACAAAGTGATGGTTAACCCTGAAGCCGTTGTATATCATCTTGGTGGAGGTACCCTTAACTACGATTCGAGTCACAAGACTTATCTTAATTTCAGAAACAGCCTTTATACCATTTCGAAAAATGAATTTTTACTAAATCTCATTTGGGTATTACCATTCAGAGTACTGACCGATCTTCTCTTTGTTATATACCGTCTGCTAACAGGAAAAATCAACCATTCGTTGGCAATTCTGAAAGCTTATGTTTTCTTTATATTCAATATTCCGGCATTGTTTTATAAACGGATGCAATACAATGAGAAAATAGATTCTATAAAGCTTGACGATGCTCCGAATACTGACGGTGTATTCCACGGTTCCATTCTTTGGACTTACTTTGCCATGAACCGAAAAACGTTCAGAAAGCTGTAACTATGAACATCAAACCAGAAGTTATCTTTTCTGACCAATGGATAATAATCGTTAATAAACCGGCCGGATTTTTATCTATCCCTGACAGATTTGATGCCGCTAAGCCAAACATTCTTGCTTACCTCAGGCGAGACTTTCCGGAGGCAATGGTATTACACCGCCTTGATAAGGAAACTTCTGGCATCATGATATTCGCTCGTGACCCTGACACACATAGAAAACTCTCAACTGATTTTGAAGATCATAGTATTCGCAAGACATATTTGGCACTTGCTGAAGGTTATATACGTGAAGATGTTGGGCGGATCGACAAACCAATCGGTGAAAGTCGTTCTGCTGCAGGCACTATGATTATTTCGCCTAACGGCAAACCATCTCAAACTCTCTATCAGGTGGTAAAACGTTATAAAAAATATACACTTGCTGAAGCAGACATCCTTACCGGACGAATGCACCAGATAAGGGTTCACTTCAAATCGATTGGGCATCCACTGGCTATTGATGCAGTCTATGGCAACTCCGACAAACTCTTCATATATGATATTAAGCAAAAAGGGATGTCTTATTCAAAATTCGATGAGGAGAAACCACTCATGTCTAGAACAACATTACATGCCTTTGCACTAGAATTAATACATCCGACAACAAAGGAAAAAATGAGATTTGAGGCTCCTCTACATAAAGATTTTAAAGCCCTACTCAATCAACTTGATAAATGGGGTTGATTATCTTGCAATTAGTTATCATTTTCACCATTTCATCAATAGATTAGCTCAATAAAAGCTTTATAATCGTACTTTAATCAATTGTCACTAACTTTGCAAAAAATTTTAATATGCTACAAGCACTTTCTCCGGTTGATGGCAGATATTTCAATTCGACTAAGGTATTACGTAAATATTTTTCAGAACACGCACTCATCTATTATCGTGTTTTTGTCGAGGTTAAATATCTCAGCATATTGCTGAATGAAAATGATGTAAAACTAAACAGCAGTAAGGAACTCAATCATTTTCTGGACGATATAATTGAAAATTTCTGCGAAGCAGATGCTGAATCTATAAAGGCAACGGAGAAAATTACCAATCACGACGTAAAAGCAGTTGAATATTTTATTAGGGAAAAATTGAAATCTGCCGGATTTCATGACATACTTCCTTTTGTGCATTTCGGACTTACTTCTCAGGACATAAACAACACTGCTTTTCCATTGATGATAAAAAATGCAATGACAGATGTCGTTATTCCTGAAATCCTCAATTTGATCAGACAAATATATGCAATAGCCGATACTGCCCGAGACCTACCCATGCTGGCACGTACACACGGACAGGCTGCAAGCCCGACCACGGTAGGCAAAGAAATGTTTGTCTTTGTCAACAGACTTGAACATCAACTGAAGCAACTGATTGCAGTACCGAATACTGCAAAATTCGGAGGTGCAACCGGCAATTTCAATGCCCACCTGGTTGCTTATCCGAATATTGATTGGGAAGCATTCGGAAATCAGTTTGTAGAACAAGTATTGGGGCTCAGAAGAAACCCGGTAACAACCCAAATAGAATCTTATGACGATCTTGCAGCTCTTTGTCAGGCTTGTTCAAGGATAAACACAGTACTGATAGACTTTTGTCGTGATGTATGGACTTACGTGTCATTGGATTATTTCAAACAAAAAGTAAAATCCGGTGAAGTAGGATCATCTGCTATGCCACATAAGGTTAACCCTATTGATTTCGAAAATGCAGAAGGAAATTTGGGCGTTGCCAATGCCCTGCTAAACCATTTCGCGGAGAAACTCCCGATATCAAGACTACAACGTGACCTTACCGATAGTACAGTACTACGTAACATTGGTGTTCCGTTTGCACACATGCTCATTGCTTTCAAGTCTTTGGATAAGGGCATTAACAAGCTTACGCTCAATACCGTTAAAATAGAAAAAGACCTTACAGATAACTGGGCTGTGGTAGCAGAAGGAATCCAAACTATCCTTAGGCGTGAAGGTATAGAAGATGCCTATGAGCAACTCAAAGACCTGACCCGAGGTGCCGAAGGCATTAACAAGGATTCTGTAAACAGATTTATAGATCAACTGCCGGTGTCGGATACTGTCAAACAACAGCTAAAGGCAATAACACCTTCAAATTATACCGGTAATGCCTCAGCTCAGGTAAGAAAATTCACCGAATGGTGACCTGATGACTACTTCCGGTCTTTCAGCATCTTCTACCCTACCTACGATCTGTGCATCAATGGCATATTTCTTAGAAATAGCAATGATGCTTTCAGCAGTTTCCTTGGAAGACACGTATAGTTCCATTCTATGTCCCATATTGAATACCTGGTACATTTCTTTCCATGAGGTACCACTTTCTTCCTGTATAAGCTTAAATAATGGTGGCAATGCAAACAAATTGTCTTTAACAACTCTGACCTTGTCCAGAAACTTGATGACTTTCGTCTGTCCACCACCCGAACAATGAATAATACCACTTATTGAGGCTTTGTATGCTGATAAAACTTCTTTCAATACAGGCATATAGGTACGTGTAGGCGACAAGACTAACTTGCCTACCGTCATTTTCTCTCCAGCTATTTCGATTACGTCATCAACATTTTTTGAACCTGTAAACACAACATCATCCGGCAAATTCGGGTCAAAGATTTCAGGATACTTCTGGGCATACTTTTTATGAAAAACATCATGACGTGCAGAAGTAAGACCGTTAGAACCCATTCCACCGTTATAGGATGATTCATATAAAGCTTTGCCATCTGATGCTAAACCTACAATATAGTCTCCAGGCCTTATATTATTGACTACCAAATCATTGCGCTTCATTCTTGCAAATGTTGTAAAGCCTACATCTACCGTGCGAACAATATCGCCGACGTCTGCCGTTTCGCCACCTGCGAGTGTCACATGTATGCCAAAACTTTCAAGTTTACTTAAAAAATCTGATGTCCCATTGATCAATTTACTTAAGACTTCAGCAGGTATGAGTCTTTTATTCCTGCCAATTGTGCTGGATAGTATGATGTTATCCAAGCAGCCGACACAAGCCATGTCATCGAGATTCATAACGATGGCATCAATTACGACATCCGACCATACACTGAGGTCATCAGTTTCTTTCCAATACAAATAAGCCAGGCTCGTTTTAGTACCAGCTGTATCGGCATGCATAATATTGCAGTATTCAGGATCACCACCGGTAATATCAGGCAAAACTTTACAAAAAGCCTTTGGAAACAATCCTTTGTCAAGATTTTCAATTGCTTTGTGTACTTCATCTTTTGATGCAGAAACACCTCTTTTGTCATATAAATTTTGGCCGTCCGACATGTATTGATTTATTTAACAGGGTCAACGGAAGTAAATTTCAAACTTGCAATCACTTTATCCATTTCATCTTCGAACACCTTGAGTTTCTCAGGGCCTTCAAATTTATTTGAAATATTTTTTTTCTGCCCTTTGCAAGTGATACCGGTAAAGGTAGTTGGCACATCTGTTATCCGCACACTTGGGTCAGGATATTGGTCTTCAAGCAAAAAGTATTTGATATCAAAAGCCTTCTTAACAATATCATTTAGTCTTTTCAATTCAATTTTCGCCTCCCAATTGCCCAACATTTCAACATTTGACTGTCCTCTGTAAGTTACCTTGCCGTCTGAGTATATTCGGGCTTCATAAGCCGGGCACTTACCGAAGCATGCTGTTCTTTTTATAAATGCTACCACGTAAGGTGACTCAGATGTTTCAAAAAGCAACTCCATTTGTCCTGAACCATTTATAGTATCCGCAGTGTTCTTTTTGCAACAAGCAGACAACAAAATCAAACTCCCAAGTAACAGGTAATAAAGTCTCATGATTACTTATTTTGTTTCTTTTCTGCCTGTCTTTTTTGTTGTTCCTTCATTGCCATATCAAGTCTTTCTTGGAATGCAGAACGTTTTTTGGGCTTTGATTTGTTTACTTCCAACATCTCACGTATCTTATCATGGTCAATAAAGAATCGTTTAATAGCAAGATTCTGTGAAATATTAAGAAGGTTACTGAATACCAAATAACAAGTAAGACCTGCTGCAAAATTATTGAAGAATAACACGAACACCACCGGCATTGCGTATTGCATCACCTTCATCATTTGTGCATTCTGCCCTCCAAGCTGGCCGGACATTTCCTGGTCTTTCATGGTGTAGTAAGAATAAGCCAAAGTAGTGACCATCCATAACAGCGAAAACAAGCTCACATGGTCGCCATACATAGGAATGGCTTTCGAAAAATTATAAATCGAATCGTACGAAGAAAGATCCGTTGCCCAAAGGAAACTCTGCTGACGAAACTCAATAGCAGCCGGGAAGAATCTGTATAATGCAAACCAGATAGGCATTTGCAATACTAAAGGCAGGCAACCACCCAGAGGATTCACACCATACTCGCGGTACAAGCTCATGGTTTCTACTTGCTGTGTCTGTGTATCATCAGGATGTTTTTCCTTTATTTTTGCGATGAAAGGCTTTAAAGATGCCATCTTAGCCTGCGAATACATCATTTTATAGGTAAGTGGCAATAAGACCAGTTTTACAAGCAATGTCAAGGCAAGAATAGAAAGTCCGGCACTGCCAAGTATTTTCATCAGCAGCATAAACAATGGATGAAAAACCCATCGGTTTATAGTACCAAATATAGATGAACCAAAGGAAATTACATCTTCAAAACTATTGCCATACGCATTCAGTGTCTTAAACTCGTTGGGCCCAATGTAAAAATCCATGGCATACGACTGGCTGTTAGGGTTCGGATTTTCGAACGTAATGGTGGACTTTATTCGCTTCAGGTCAGGTGACTTTTCCGGCAATACTTCTGTTTCGGCAGTGAGCGATTTGAAGGAATTCTTTGCAAGAAGAGACGAATTAAAGAACTGATTGGAATGACTTACCCATTTGACAGGAAGCTTTACTTCTTCAGTGGCAGATTTGGTACAGCTACAATAATCCGGATTTTCGTCTGTAGGTTTAAAATATACGGTTGAATAATTTCTCTCGTAGGAAGAATTTTTCTCGATTTTGTCGAGCCAGTTTTCCCAGTAGAGATTAAAAGTGTTTTGAGATTGGTCCCAGACAGAACCCAGTCCGATTGTATTAATTTGATATTGCAATCCATACGATCCGTCCTTGAGTTCATAGAGTTGTTCGATGTATTTTCCGTCACCGGCATAGGCTTTGAACGATACTTTCTTACCATTTATTTGTGACTGAAAATAAAGATCTGTGGTATTGACAGTTTTGTTGGCAGCATCTGCTATAGGCAGTTTGTAATTGAAAACGTTCTTAGGATCTTCAAGCAAGTATAATGGCAGTTTTACATCTTTTTTAGTAATACTATCATGCGCTACTTTGAAATATTTCTTAAGCTCTACTTTGGTAATTCTACCGCCTTTTGATGCAAAATCTACCTTCATTACATCATTTTCTAATGTAATGGTTTGATTTGTACCTGTTCCTGCACCGGCAAAACTTCCTAGAACAGCACCCAGTCGTTGCGTGGCTACAGAATCAGGTACAGTGCCGGAAGTACTTAAACCCGGAGCGTTCGTAATGCTATCATTTGCAGGAGTATCAGGTTTGGGTGTCTGTAATTGTGCTATACTGTCTCTGGTTCTTTTCTCAGCTTCAAGTTTTTCTCTGGATGGTTTGTTGAATTGCATCCATGCAAAAAGTATCAGAAATATGAGCCCGAAACCAATGGCATTATTAAGTTTCTCTTTATTCATTTGCGAATTTTCCTTTGTCTGGTTTTATTGAATTGCAAAGGTATGAAATTAATGATGATTCGCATTCATTCACAAATATTTTAAATAATACCTTTTCCGTTCGAATAAACTCACAACCGAATATATTAAAAATTGAATCAGCTTTTGTCGTTTAAAAAGGCGTCTGGAACTTCGGATTTGTGGTAAAATTCTGATCTGTAAGTGTTTTCAGGAAAGCTATCAGGTCAGCCTTATCTTGTGGAGTAAGTTCAAGCCCGGCTTGTATGGTATATAACAGTGGATCAAGTGTAGAAGATTGCTTGATTTCCGAATTGTAATGTTCGATTACTTCTTCAAGTGTTACAAAACGACCATCGTGCATGTATGGTGGTGTTAGTTCTATATTTCGTAGTGACGGAGTTTTGAATTTTGCCTTATCTGAAGCATTTTTTGTCACTTCGAACCGCCCCAAATCCTTAAAATCAGCATCTGCATCAAGCCCATTGTTGGTAATAGAATGATTGCTAAAGTCGAATCCGTTGTGGCAATGGAAGCACTCTGCGCCTTTGATATTGTTAAAAGGATCTTTCTCGGTAAAGAACAACACACGGCCCCTTTCTTCCGAATCGGTTAGCTGTGCCGTGCCTTTTAACCATTTGTCATATTTCGAATCGTGTGACACCATCGTAAACATAAATTGTTCGAGAGCGAGAGCAACTTTATCAGAATTGATTTCAGGATCTTTAAATGCTTTGGTAAACTGATCTTGATACATTTTGCTGCTTTTGAGTTTTGTCACTACATTTACAAGTGTTTCATTCATTTCTACCGGGTCTTGAATGGGTTTCAATGCTTGTTCACGTAGGGTTGCAGCTCTGCCGTCCCAAAAAAATCCGGTATTGTGCCAGGCAAGATTACTTACTGACATGGCATTTCGTCTGCCCTCACCACCATCTACGCCAATACTGAAGCGACGTATATCATTAAAGTTATCTTCGGCTTTATGACAAGTGGCACAAGACTGCGTACCATCTTTGCTCAGCATTTGCTCATAAAACAGCATTCTGCCAAGCTCAACGCCGGCTACAGTCAAAGGATTGTCTGCAGGTAGCTTAGGTGCAGGGAAGTTACCGTATTCGAGTGTGTACGGTGTTGGGTCGTACTGCACCACATCATCATCTTTCTTGCAAGATACAAATGCTAATACCAATAATAAAAGTGTGAGATTTTTCATAAGTGTTAATTTATAATGTTGCTATAAAAGTAATTCTTTCTTAGTATTTGCAGAAATTTATTGGCTACAATCTGTATTTTTTATCACTTAAAAATTCTGTGTCTGTCAGTGTATTAAGAAACTCGATTAAGCATTCTTTTTCGTATTCCGTCAGGTGCAATGGTTTTACCAACTTGCTTTGGTTATGGTGCCCTGCCCCACCCTTGTTGTAGTGTTCTATTACCTGCCTGAGGTTTTGGAAAGAACCGTCGTGCATGTAAGGTGCTGTTACTGAAATGTTTCTGAGTGTTGGTACTTTGAAGAGTGCTTCATCCTTATCCTTTCCGGTAAGGCGTTTTCTGCCTTCATCATCATAATTGACATACAGTCCATTATTTTCAAAATGAAAATTAGTAAAAAGCACTCCGCTATGACAACTACTACAGTTGGTGCGTTCTGAAAAAAATAATGTCGAGCCCAAATATTGTTTTGGTGAAAATAGCTCTGAATTTCTGAGATAGTTGTCAAAAAGACTGTTGCCACTTATTATGGTTCGCTCAAATGCTGCTATGGCACGAGTTATCACATAAGGGTCGGGTGGCCTGCCGTAAGCCTTCAACGACAAATCAATAATATCCTTTCTGTTATTAAGTCTTTCGGCAAGTATGAGAATATTGGTATCAAACTCATTGTGCTCCATTATGGGCACAAGTATTTGTTGTTCGAGTGTGGGTACGCCTCCTTCTGAGAGCAAATATGGATTGTATATTACATTGGTAAGTGTAGATGCATTACGCATTACAAATTTCCCGTCAATACCAACACTTTTGGGCAGTCCGTCGGTGAATGCAAGCTCTGGTTTATGGCAACTCGCACAAGAGAGGCTGGTATCGCGCGACATAAGTTTGTCGTAAAAAAGCAGTTTGCCGAGTTTGATCCGATCTTCTGTCAATTCATTATCGGCCGGTATTTTTGGCTTGTCAAATCCGAATGGAACCTGTATGAAATCATAAAGTCCGGCTTTTTCGTCTTTTGAGCAGCATACAAAAATTAGACTGCAGAAAATCAGATAAAATCCGGACTTCATTCCTAATAATATTATTTGGTAATTATAATTTTACCTGTAGCTATTGAAGTATTTTCAGTATAAAAATTATAGATATATACACCTGCCGGCAATTCTATATCAGATGAGATCGAACCTGAAGCAGAAATATTATTTTGCTGAACCAAAGCTTGACCGTTTGTATTCATCAGTCTGAAATTCATGCCTTTTATATCAGACGTATAATTAATATGCAGACCTGAAGCAGGTGACACAACATTTACACCTATAAGGTGACTGTTAACATCTTTAGTTGCTACACTTGGTGATGTATAATATACATCCTTGAAGTTGGCCATCAGGATGTCATTAGGTGTCAGGTTGCCATGCTGAATTTTACCACCAAACAAGTCGATATTAGTAAAGAGTTTATTATAATCGGCATATAATGTAATCAATTTCTTACCGGCATTATCTTCACTTGAAGCATTTACTTCTACCTTGGTTAATAATTCGTCACCGATGGTATGGAACTCGAACAAATCGGCGAATTGTCCATTGCCGCTATCAGAATTTCCTTCGATAGCAGCAAATCTGTAACCGGCAGCCCACCCCCAATGCATTGACGGATTTTGAGGAGCCAAAGCATGACCAGCTGGCCAGGCAGTTGGGTCACCATGATTGGGAACAGAATCTACACCAATATTGAACACAATTCTTTCTACATTATTAATATTGTAGTCACCAAGATAATAATCAGTCTGGTCAGGATTGATAAGTAGATAAACTTGATCACATTTTGTTTCCTGATTGCCGTCGTGAAAAATAGTGACGCCCGAGATATAATACTGAAGTCGTTTCAGCTTGTATTTTACACCATTTGGGGCACTATACTGCCCTTTAATCATGGCTAATGGTGCTTTACTTATGGTCGGATTAATCTGTAAATATACCGGATTAGCTTGTGCTTGTAAAGCAATGCAGAAAATAAATAATAAAAGTGTTGTAAAAATTGATTTCATCATTGTTACTTTTTTATGAATTACCGTCAAAATTACAACTTTTTTTCGAATAGAATAATAAAAATTCAAACTAAGACGTATTTAATCAACATTTAATTTATTACCTTTGCCCTATTATTTTTTAAAATCAAAATTTTATCAAAAATGAAAAAACTTCAAATTTTATTTCTTGCTTTTATTCTAGGTTCTGTAGCCGTCACATTTACTTCTTGTGGTTCTGACGATCCTTGTAAAGATGTTGATTGCGGTACTAACGAAGACTGCTTTGAAGGTGATTGTATTTGTAATGTCGGATACGAACAAGATGCAAATGGAAAATGTACAGTAGAACAAAGAGCAAAATTTATCGGTACTTATACAGGAAGCGAAACATGCACTACTGGTTCTGATAACTACACTATCAACATTACTACTTCTTCAAGTGCAATTGATAAAGTAATTATTTCAAATGTTTACAACCAAGGTATTACTTTGACAGGTACTGTGAACAAAACAGCACTTACTATTCCTGCGCAGACTATCACTATTGGTGCTTTAACTTACACTTTCCAAGGTACAGGTACTTATACAGCTGGTACTCCTCCTACAATCTTGGTTGATTACTCTATCCAGGGTAATCCTTCCAATGCTTGTAAATTTAACGGTACTAAGCAGTAATATTAAAAGATTTTTCTTATAATAAAAAAAAGGTCGCCTCCATTATGGGGGCGATTTTTTTTTGCTAAATCCCATCTCATTATTTAGCTTTCCATGGATATTATACATATAATGTAGTTAGAAAATCCAATACTGATGGTTAACTGATTGACATTTTTAGTTTACTGCATTGTGGTATTTTTTTGCCTGACAAATTAACATAGTTAGCTTATAAACATCAAGCCATCTTTTGTATGCTTAATAAAAAATGTACAACCATACAGACAAGCCGATCATTAGCGTTGAGCAAAATAATACTTCCTACCACACAAATGGTAATGCTATTTTAACTCTGGACAGCATTCGTACCATCTTTGTGTAAAGTATTGAAAGCCCAAAATCTCAGGGTAAAATAAGGCTCAATAATATTTTCGGTAAATGATTTCAATAAATTGAATCCTAAAAAATAGACCCGAATACTATTAATAAAAAAAGCAGGTTGAACTTAATCAACCTGCCTTTTGTAATATTACAAAGCGAAAAATTACTTACCGCCCAATTTTGGTTTACCTTGGCCGATGGTACTACCTTCAGCACCTTTTGCTGCAGGTTGTTCACCACCTAGTTTTGGTTTACCCTGACCTACGGTTGTACTGCTTGACTGTCCACCAAGTTTAGGTTTGCCTTGCCCCACTGTTTCTTTTTTAGGTGCAGCTGGTTTTGCAGCAGGCTTTTTAGCAGCCGGTTTGCTAACTTTTCCAGGTGTTTTTGCAGCAGCTTTTGCGGCAGCAGCAGCAGTAGCAGCAATGATAGAATCAGCCTTAGGTTTAGCAAGGTTCATTGCATTTTCTCTGCATTCTGTATCTTTTTGTGCCTTGAATGCATCCGTTTGTTCTTTAACCATTTGATCGATTTGATCAAACTGTTGTTTTTGCTCTTCACTCATTGGTTCGTCTGCTGATGTCAGTGTAAAAAAACCAGCTACTGCAAGTGCAAAGAGACCGATAATTCCGTATTTCTTCATTTTAAGTCTTTTTTAAAATTGTTAAAAAATTATTGTGCCGGTGTGGCTTGTGCTGCTGCAGCATCTGCTACAAGTTTATCAACAGCTTCCTTAACGTACTGTGGAGTTTGAGCTTCACAAAGTTTATCGAGCTCCGGACCCAAAACTTCCTTTTCTTTGGCAACTTTTTCGTCAACCATTTTTGTTACTTCTTCAGGTGTAAGCAACTTTGGTTTGCTCTTACAAGCAGTCACTGATAATGACAACAGTGCTATACCTGCAATGACTAAAGATTTAAATTTCATTTTTGTCAGATTTAGTAATTAAAAAATAATAATGTAAAGATAAAACGCAAATTTACTCAAGAAATTCTAAACAAAAAATAATATCCTGCAAAGAATTGTTAATGATAATACAATAATACTTCTGATTCTAGCTCCACACCTATACAGGTATTCCACTAATTCAGAAAAATAATTGAAGATGTTAAATGAAAAAATATAGCTATTCTTTCTAAAATATTCTAAAACAAACCGACCCTAAAAGCTAGTAATGTTTATTTGGTTATAGTTTTTTTTAAAATTCATTTAGGTTATTAATAATATTGTACATTAAATATGCTAAATATTCCAATCCGGCTTATCCAGCTTGAAACATAGTCGTTCCTTCTTTACCGGATGTATAAACTCGAGACCGGTACACTTTAAGGCAATGTTGCCATCCGAACATCTGATTTTCGATCCGTACTTTAGATCACCTACTATGGGCGAGCCTATAGATGCCATCTGAGCACGTAGCTGATGCTTTCGACCGGTAATAGGTTCTAATGCAATTAAAAAATATTGATTATACTTACCAAGAACCTGATAGTTGGTTTCTGCTTTTTTCCACTCCTGCCCTGCAGCATCATTCCTGAGCTCAACCGAGTTTCTGACTTCTTCCTTCCTCAACCAATGAACAAGGTAAGCACTTAACTTTTCAGGACAATTTTGAACGAGCGCCTGGTAATATTTCTTAACATGTTTATCAGCAAATGATTTATTGAGCCGTTCAAGACTCTTTGATGTCCTTGCAAACACCATTAAGCCGCCAACCGGCCGATCTAGCCTGTGTACTGTACCTAGAAACACGTCGCCCGGTTTGTTGTACTTTTGTTTGATGTATTGTTTGAGCCAATCACCGATCGTCTGATCATTTGTCTTATCGCCATGCACGAGCCAGCCGTGTGGTTTATCAACGATGATGATGTGGTTATCTTCAAAAATAATGTTAGGTGTGCCTTGCTGCATGTAGCCTCTTTCAAATAATTCTAATGGTTAAAGGACATTTCATTATACAATGACAAATATACAACATACTTTTGCGTATTAATTCAATATTTGTCTGCTTGAAACTTTCCTACGGTGTTAAACAAATGCTGCTAAGTACATTCTATTTTGCAGTTATGAACGTGCTCATCAAAATGTTAACGGATATCCCTCCGATGGAAATCGTTTTCTTCAGATGTCTGCTGGCAGCCATTTTTTGTTTTGGTTTGCTAGCACGTAAGAAGGTTTCTTGGTTAGGCCACAATCGGAAACTACTGTTGTTGCGAGGATTTTTTGGTACGCTTGCCTTGTTTACTTATTTTATCACCATTAAAGCTCTTCCTCTTGGTACGGCAGTCACTATTCAATATATTTCTCCCGTATTTACGAGTATCATTGGCATCTTTTTGGTAAAAGAATCTGTAAAACCCCTCCAATGGCTTTTTTTCGCAGTTTCATTTGCCGGCGTTCTTATTATTAAAGGATTCGACTTTACTATTTCTACCCAAATGCTTACAATTGGGCTTATTTCTTCGGTTGCATCTGCATTTGCCTACAATTATGTACGCAGTATGAAGGAATCAGAAGACCCAATCGTGGTAGTATTGCATTTTCAATTATTCGGTGTTGTAGCTGGGCTGGTAGCTGCAATGTTTCAATGGCAAATGCCGTCCGGCAACCAATGGCTGATACTTCTGGCCATCGGTATCCTCACCCAACTTGGTCAGACAAGCCTTACTCTGGCACTGCAGGAAGAGAGATTGGCAGATGTGTCAATACTGAACTATCTTGGAGTACTTTATGCGCTGGGTTTCGGTATTTTATTTTTTGGTGAAATGTATGGTATTTCTACCATCGTAGGTATCCTCTTCATTATCGGTGGCGTACTTGCCAATTATTACTACAAAAAACGATACGAACAAAGCTTTATTCCTGAAAATCAAGCAGATCATCTTCATCAGACCTGAGTGAAATAGCTTGTATTTCCGATATAATGCTTTTGAATAATGCCGGATTCTCAAGCATTTCAAATGTCTTAGAGCAAAGTTGCAGCAAGGTGTCCTTCGATTCGTGACAAACTATAGCAGCTTCCTTTTCTGCATCAAAATCAAAATTTTCCAATTCTTCTACTGCCCATTTTATGGCACCGTATTCCATTACTTTCTTCCAAAAAAATCCGTCGGGTTTACTTCCACATCCTTTTACGGTTTTGTTCAATTCGATGAAGACAGTTTCGTCGGGAAGTATGATTATTCTATAAAATTTTTTACCAAATAATTCAAAACTGTCAAGATGATAATATTGCTGCTCCATATTTGGTTTAGTTTATTAAAAATTTTCTAGAAGCCACCAGCCGGTCTTTGGTTCTGGCTGTAATGATGTAGATTCCGGGAACAAGATTCTCAAAACATTTTTGTTCTCCGGCACCTATTAGCCCGGAATATATATCCGACCCTGTAACTGCCGAAATTTTCATTGCTAATCCTGCAATTCCTGTATTGGTTATGCAGTTGCCTTTTATGTTAAGGGAATGGCTCTGTTTCGTTTCTTGTATTGTGGTCGAAATATCTGATTCAAATGCACCTATGTCTATTTTATCAATGAATTTCCGGTCTATTTTCCCTAAAACTTCATCATATTCATACAATGCAAGCAACTGATAATCTTGGTAATAGCCCGGATCTGCCCCATGGTTGGCAGCCCATGAACCTGTAGTTAAATGGTAGTCTTGATTATTTTCATCTACAAAACTGGCATCTGATATGTTCGGAGTGTAATAATTGGACATGGTATCAAGAATTGTCGGACTCTGATTGATGGTGCTGCCTCCGCCAGCCAGTATGTTATTCCACATTTTCAACAGATTGGTACCATTTTGTACATGAACAAATGAACCGTTTGCTTTTTCATTGATAAGGGTATTGTTTATCATAATAATGTCATGCGGAGCTGTATTGGTAAGACCTTCCAGACCATAGCCTACAAGATTCGAATTCTCGGCATTTTGGGTTTGTCGGATGATATTGCCGATGAAGATGGCCAGACCGCCATTTGGTAAATCAATTTCGCGGCTCGGATTTCCATTTTTTGGGCTGTCAAATCTATTGTAGAGGATGTATGTTTTGTGTGCACGACTTTTTAAGAGGTGGCCGATTTTGCTGTCGTGGGTATAATTGAAGCGAAAAGTAAATTCTGCAATGTGGTTGATATAAAGATTATGAGAATATCCGTCACCATTACCATTTGAGTCAAATTCGCAGTATTCAACCAGTATTTTGCAATCCGGTTTGTCACCTGCCAGTATGCCGGTTTCGTTGGTGCGGAATGTACAGTGGCGCACATTGAGGTTAACACCTTCCGACCTGATGCCGGCACCGTTCTTGTCCGGTACACGTGCATTGGTGAATTCGATATTTTCGATCGTAACATCATTGCCCTGGATTACAAAAATGGCTTTCTGAGTTACCGAAAAAGTCTCTGCTTTGAGTATGGGCCTTGATGTTCCGCTTCCTCTTATCAATAGATTGTGTTGTGGCCATTTGGTTTCATAAGCCAGGTAAGGTACTGCACTATAGGCAATGTCAATGGTGTCTCCACTCGAAGCCAAACCAGCTGCAGTTTTTGGATCAGGAATGGAAGTACCGGGTACTACATACCAGATTTTTGCAGAAGAAATGGTCAGAAACAGTAAAAATGCAGGCAAAATCAGGAGTTTTTTTAACATTGTAGTATTTTAATGTAAATAAAAATTGAATATAGCAACATTCAGTAAAACTAACCCAATATTGCCATAAATTTGTGTAATGAAATTAAAAGAAAATCCGGTCATACTGGCCATTGAGTCTTCTTGTGATGATACCTCAGCTGCTGTATTCGAATCAGGAAAGATGTTGAGCAATCTGATAGCCACACAAGCTATACACGAACAATACGGCGGCGTTGTACCCGAAGTGGCCTCACGTGCACATCAGGAACACATATTGCCGGTAGTGGATACTGCTTTAAAGAAGGCAGGAAAAAAGCTCAATGATATTGACTGTGTTGCTGTTACTGCCGGTCCGGGGCTCATGGGTTCGCTACTGGTAGGCGTTACCTTTGCCAAATCACTTGCTTTATGTCTTGATGTGCCACTCATTGATGTACACCACATGGAAGCCCATGTTTTGGCACATTTCATAGACGACCCACAGCCAAAGTTTCCTTTTCTTAATCTCACCGTTTCGGGCGGACACACACAAATAGTGCTGGTAAAAGATTTCTTTGATATGAAGGTCGTAGGCACAACCATCGATGATGCAGCCGGAGAAGCCTTTGACAAATCGGGAAAAATATTGGGTCTAGGTTATCCTGCCGGTCCGCTTATTGACAAACATGCGGCACTTGGTGTTGCAAAATTTTCATTTCCCGAGCCACAAATTGCAAATTTGGACTTTAGTTTTTCAGGCCTTAAAACCTCGATTTTATATTTTCTGAAAGAACAGCAGCTAGCAAACAAGGATTTCATCAACGAAAATCTGGATGACATTTGTGCTTCAGTTCAGTCACGGATTATTTCTATTTTAATAAAAAAACTCACAAGAGCTGTCAGGCAGTACAAGGTTGACGAAATCGGCATTTCAGGTGGTGTGTCTGCAAATTCCGGATTGAGAAAAGCTATCATGGAAACCGGAGAAAAACTGAATCTAAGAGTCCATATACCGAAATTTGAATATTGTACAGACAATGCCGCTATGATTGCTATGGCTGCATATTATAAATATAAGGCCGGCTTATTTGCCGATCAAGCACTTGTGCCATTTACAAGATCTTAAAGCTATACAGAAAAATACAGAGACTTATTTATCAGTCTTATGTTTTTCTTCGATGAAATGTTCGAGTACTTCGTCGAGTTGTTCCGGTGAAATTTTCTTGGATACAATTTTCTTGTCTTTGTCAAGAATAAATGTCAGTGGTGTTTGAGTCACCTTATACAAAGTATAGTATCCACTCGTCACCTCCGGATCCACGACATTCAGAAAATCCTGCATTTCTTTATCTTTTATGAAATTCCAACATTCACCCACTTTGTCCTTAAGTGCAGTACAAACAGAGAAAACCGTTACGCCTTTATCTTTGAATCTCTTCTCCATTGCAACTACATCGGGCATCTCTTTTTTGCAGTGGCCACAATCGGGATTCCAGAATAACAATACTACAAAATCTGATTTTACGTCATACAAAGAGACCGGTGTATTGTCTTGCTTATACATTTTAATATTAGGAGCAGTCTTGCCAATCAAAGTAGGCTTTATCGAACGTGCTTCCTTGGTTATTTTATCGAGTTGTTCTTTCTCTGTCCAAGGCGCCATACCTTTGGCATAATAATTTTCAACGATAAAGACATATACAGCATCAAAGCCGACAATATTTGATTTTGCGTAGAAGTTTAGGTAGTGTATAAGGTAAAATTTGAATACCTCTTCTGTCGGCGCCATCTTGTCTAATACCCGCTTTACTGCAAGATTTACGGTATCGGGGTGCTGCACTACGAGTTTTTGAATATAGTAATCCACTTTCTGAAACAACACATTGGTTTTCAAAAGCTTAATATTTGACAAATCAATATTGTCGAAGTAATGATCTTTGTAGTAAAAATAACGTTTTACCTTATTGATACTATCAGAAACACCTTCAAACTGCGGCACTTCTATATCCTGGCTGGCTTTAACCAATAGTGCCATTACCGTATTCGGATTTTTAGCTGCCAGATTGTCTTGATACTTTCTTACATCATCATTAATTTTATCCAGACCTTCCTGAGCCTTTTTTTTGGCCGATTCCGGATTATCACCGGATACAACTTTCTGAAGTGGTTCTACTTCATGTCTTTTTCCATCAATGTACCGAAGGTAATCGTAGAAAATGTTGTTGTATTTGCTATTTTTTGCCTTAAATGTTGTGAGTGGTTCTTTGCCATCTGCTTCGAATGAAAAATGCTGGTCATCCGTGTCAACGAGTATTTGAAAATACTGATTATCAGGCTTCATGAGTACGATATATACACCCGGATCGAGATTTTTTTCATTTTTAAATGTAAACCAACCATTTTGGTCAACTATCGCAGAGTCTTTGATATAAGATTTATCTCCAAGCTGAAAACCAAGAACAAGTTTATCTTGGGTATAATTCTTTAATTTGACCTTGATTTCATATCCATTGTCTGCATTGACAGTGTATGAAGCAAAAATTGAGAAAGCAGAAAAGATGAATATTTTGTAAAGCAATTTCATTGTAATAAAATATTTAAGTCTGACGGTAAAAATACTATCATTAGACGCAATTTGGCCACTTTTTGTTATGTTAAAGTAAGGTTAATATCAAGAAATCAGGCTTTGCGTGATGCGAGCAAATAGAGTACAGCCATCCTGATAGCCACACCATTTTCTACCTGTTGCAGAATGATACTATGTTCAGAATCAGCTACATCGCTCGTTATCTCAACACCACGGTTAATAGGTCCAGGGTGCATGATAACGGTTTTTTTTGATAGTTTGTCCAGCCTTGCTTTATTAATTCCATAATATAGGGCATACTCTCGTAATGAAGGCAAATATTTGATTTCCTGTCGTTCGAGCTGTATTCGAAGCACATTGGCTACATCGCACCATTGCAGCGTATCATCTATATTGTAGCTAATCTCTACACCAAGTGACGCAATGTGTTTGGGTATTAGTGTAGGCGGGCCACACACCTTTACATGTGCACCCAGTTTTTTAAGACAATAAATATTGCTCAGCGCCACACGTGAATGAAGGATGTCGCCAATGATAGCAACTTTTTTACCTGCAATGTCGCCCAATGCTTCATAGATAGAATATGCGTCTAGCAATGCCTGCGTAGGGTGTTCGTGTGTGCCATCGCCTGCATTGACAATATTCGCCTGAATATGTTTGGCTAAAAATGCAGGAGCACCCGGAGCCGGATGACGCATCACCACCATATCCACTTTCATTGAAAGGATATTATTGACTGTATCAAGCAAAGTTTCACCTTTACTTACAGAAGAGGAGCTCGCAGCAAAATTAACTACATCAGCAGACAGACGTTTTTCTGCCAGTTCAAATGAAAGTTTTGTACGTGTCGAATTCTCAAAAAATATATTGGCAATTGTGATATCTCTGAGCGAGGGTACCTTCTTAATCGGGCGATTGATCACCTCTTTGAACTCACGTGCAGTATTGAATATGAGTTCAATATCCTGTTCGTTTATATCCTTTATTCCTAATAAATGTCTGGTACTGATCTGGTTCGCTGACATTAATTATTGTTGTTTGCCTGATAAAAATAATATTCGGTCTTCACCGTGAAGTTGTTTCCATTCTACTTTCACATATTCCTGCGACAATGCATCAATGGTAGTACCTGTATAATCACTTGACACAGGCAATTCGCGGTTAAACCTCCGGTCAACCAATACAAGCAATTCTACTTTTTCGGGTCTTCCGTAATCCAGCAAGGCATTGAGTGCAGCATTGATGGTTCGACCTGTATAAAGTACATCATCCACAAGTATTACTTTTTTGCCTTCGACAAGAAATGGCATCTCATTGGTGCTTGCACTGAGTGGCTTGTCGCGTGTGCGAAAATCATCTCGGTAGAATGTTATATCCAATTTTCCGTAAAGTTTTGGTACAACGGCATTCAAGCGTTCGAAGGTTTCAATCATCCTATCTGATAAAAGGCTGCCACGTGGCTGAATCCCGATAAAGCAAGTGTTTTCGAAGTCGCCATAATTCTCAATCAGATGTAGGCACAGCCGCTCGACCATGAGTGCAAACCGATAACTATCTACTAAAACTGATCCGTCTGTCATGGACGCAAATATACTTCAATAATCAATATTAGCTTGTTGATTTAATCAAGAAATATTTATATAACACTCAAACTGTTTGTTTTCAAGGTAAACTTTATTTCAAATAATAAGAGTTACTGATAACACCACAATATGAATCATCGGTTGCACTACCCTATTTCTGTAATATCTTCGCCCACGAATCTTTTAGTCCTACAGTTTTGTTGAATACCAGTTTTTCTGATGACGAATCTTTGTCGAGGCAAAAATAGCCAAGCCTGAAGAACTGATATGATTTTCCGAAATCAGCGTCTTTCAATATTGGTTCAAGCATAGCCCGGGTATTTACTACCATTGAGTCTTTGTTGATAAATTCCTTGAAATCAGTGTCTTTGTCACTGTTCGGATTTTCGACTACGAATAGGCGGTCGTACAATCTGATTTCGGCATTTATGGCTGACTCCGGTACCCAATGCAGTGCGGTTTTGACCTTGATACTTGAAGTGTCTTCACCTGATTTTGAATCAGGATAATATTTGACATGAATTTCAGTAATTCGACCTTCACTGTCTGTGATGTGATTTTCATACTCTATAATGTAGGCGTATTTAAGCCTGACCTTATTACCGGGTGATAACCTAAAGTATCCCTTTGGTGGGTCAAGCATAAAATCCTCTCTTTCAATATATATTACTTTACCAAACGAGATATTACGGTGACCAGCTGACTGGTCTTCAGGATTATTCTCTGCAGACAAATGTTCGCCTGTGCCCTCATAATTGGTGATAACCAACTTCACCGGATCCATTACTACCATAACTCGGGTAGCTGTCTTGTTCAGGTCTTCTCTTACACAAAATTCGAGAAGGCCAATATCTATGATGTTTTCTCTTTTGGCAACGCCTATTTTGTCACAAAACTCTACAATACTCTTTGGCGGATAACCTCTTCTGCGCATACCGCTAAGTGTAGGCATCCGAGGATCGTCCCATCCACTGACATGGTTTTCATTGACCAATTGAAGAAGCTTACGCTTGCTCATGACGGTATAATTCATATTGAGCCTCGCAAATTCATATTGCCTGCTTGGGAAAATCTCAAGTTTTTCGATACACCAGTCATACAATGGTCTGTGTGGAATAAACTCTAATGTACAGATTGAATGTGTAATGGTTTCGATAGAATCAGACTGACCGTGTGCGAAGTCGTACATCGGGTATATGCACCATTTGTCGCCGGTACGGTGGTGGTGAGCATATTTGATTCTGTATAGGAGCGGATCGCGCATGTGCATATTGGGCGATGCCATATCGATTTTTGCACGGAGTACCTTGGATCCTTCAGGAAATTCACCGTCCTTCATTCGCCTGAACAGATCTAAGTTTTCCTCTACCGATCTATCTCTATGCGGGCTGTTTTTTCCGGGTTCAGTTGGTGTTCCTTTTAGTTCGGCTATCTGTTCTGCAGTTAGGTCATCGACATAAGCCAGGCCTTTACCAATGAGTTGTGTAGCGTAGTCATATAAAGTATCAAAATAATCTGATGCGTAATACTCGTTAGCCCAATCAAACCCGAGCCATTTGATATCTTCTTTAATAGACTCAACGTATTCTGTATCTTCAGTCACAGGATTTGTATCATCAAATCTCAGATTGGTTTGTCCGTTGTATTGTTTTGCCAGACCAAAATTGATACATATCGACTTGGCATGGCCAATGTGCAGATATCCATTAGGCTCTGGTGGAAACCTTGTCAGTACCCTGCCGTCATGTTTGCCTTCGGCGATATCATTTTCGATGATTTCCTGTAAAAAATTTTTTGATTCAATAGGTTCAGTTATTTCCATAAATACGAATATTACATCTTTTCAGGCATTTCTATTCCCAGAATGTGCATTGCGTCAGCAAGAATGGTAGCCACCACTTTACTAAGACTGAGTCTGAAAGATTTTGCATCAGGACTTTCTGCCTTCAGAATGCTGTGATTGTGATAAAATTTGTGAAAACTCTTGGCAAGGCTATATGTATAGTTTGCCAGTACAGACGGATCATAGCTTTCTGCTGCATTACTTATAACGCCCTTGTAAGCAGATAGTTGCATTAGCAATTCCTTTTCATCTTCATTGATAGGGTTATAAGCAATAAAATCTGTGGTGACTTCTGACTCTAGCTTTCTTAGAACAGATGATATACGCACAAAAGCATTTTGTATATATGGGCCGGTGTGACCCTGAAGATCAACAGATTCCTTAGGGTCAAAAATCATTTTTTTCTTAGGATTGACCTTGATAATATGGTATTTCAAAGCAGCCATACCTACTTTTCTGTTTATTTCATTTTGTTCCTCCTGAGGTAAATCAATCAATTCGTTACGTTCACTTGCATTCTTAGTTGCTTCATTAATTACCTCAGCTATCAGATCATCTGCATCTACCACTGTACCTTCACGCGACTTCATGCGACCGGAGGGGAGCTCAACCATACCATATGACAGGTGATGCAAGCCATCTGCATAAGGTGCCTTTAGTGCTTTACAAATTTCGAACAAAACCTTGAAATGGTAGTCTTGTTCGTCAGCTACTACGTAGATACATGAATCGTATTGGTATTCTTCATATCTAATATCAGCCATTCCTGTATCTTGCGTAATATAAACGGAAGTGCCGTCAGAACGAAGTACCAGTTTATGGTAGAGGCCTTGGTTTTCGAGATTGATCCATACGCTGCCATCTGTTTTTTTGTAAAATATACCATTGTCAATATTCTCCAGAAATATCTGCTTGCCGAGCATGTATGTTTCGGACTCAAAGTAAACTTTGTCAAAATCTACACCTAAATTGGTATATGTTTGTTCAAATCCCTCCAGCACCCAACCGTTCATCATAGACCAAAGACTCCTTACTGCCGGATCTCCTTCCTCCCATTTCAACAACATGGCACGTGCTTCCCGGCCTAAGGTGCTTTGATTGTTAAAATATTGGTTTTTATATTCTGTAAAAAATTCCTTTTCAGACTGCTCCTGTTTTTTACGTTGGTCGAAGCAATCTTTGCCCTCCTCTGTAAGTTGGAATTGCTTGTATTCTTCTTGAAATTTTGATTCGAACAGAACATAATATTCTCCGACAAAATGATCTCCTTTGACATGCTCAGAAGCAGGTGTTCTACCTTCACCGTATTTTTGCCATGCCAACATACTTTTACAGATAGCGATTCCACGGTCATTTACTACTTGGGTTTTCACTACATTATAACCGAGTCTTTGTAACAATCGGTAGATGCTCCAACCTAGTAGTATATTGCGAATATGACCAAGATGTAATGGTTTATTTGTGTTGGGTGAGGCATATTCAACTAGCACAGTCTTATCATTCTCAGGAAACATTTTCTGAAAATCGGTTGCGAGCAATGCTTCGAGAGAATCTTTCCAAAATTGATCATTCATCACGATATTCAGAAATCCACCAATTGCTTCAAAACCCAACTCAGGAAAAAGATTTTTAAGGCCTGATTGGATTTCGTTACCTAGTTCGGTGGGATTTTTACCGGCTTTTTTGGCAAGTGGGAAAATGAGTACTGTATAGTCACCTTTGTTCTGAGTTTTATTCGGCGATATCTGTATGTCTGACTCTGCAAATGCCTTGTCAGCATACATTGATTTCAGAATACTTAGAATATTAGATTGTATTTTGTGCAATAGATTCATAGTCAAATGATAATATTAGAATACTTCATGCTTTAGGTAATGATTTTTTCAAATAAACCTTACCAGGTACGCATTTATCGGTTAATGTTTTGCCAGACCAAACTCCATTCAGTACGGGTTTTTTATCTGTAATGGTAAAATCAAGTATATATGTTTTGAAGCACCATTTGATGCCATCCGGTTCCTTGTGTTCTAATAGCCTAACGTCAGAAAGCTTGACCTTGGACTTTGTCAACCACTCTCCTTTCACCTCCATCCTGGATGTCAGGTTTTTCTCTTTTACTACAAAAATACCTGTAAAGGCTGAGCCTTTTTTATCAAGAAAGAGCTCAACATTATAGGTATCTTTATATCCACCTGAGTTTTGAGTAAGAACACCATACCAGTCTCCGGTAATATCTGCAACATTTTGTGCATACCCGATGGTTAACACATAAGTCAAAAGTGCTGCAAAACTAAACTTCAATATTTTCTTCCTTGTGTTCAAAAAAACTAAAAATTGTGGTGCCATAATTACGTGAAGTCACAAAGTTAGGATGATTTGTGAAATTATGCTCAGGATTATGCTCCAAAACGAACAAACCGTCTTTTTTCAATAATGATGATGCAAAAATAAGATCTGGAATGGTATTTAGCCACGGCAATGGATATGGTGGGCCGGCGAAGATATAAGAGTAACTTCTGTTGGAGGATTTGATAAAACGAGCTACATCATCCTTAACAATTGTTATCTTGTCATCAATGCCCAGTTCTGCAGCCACCTTCTTAACAAATACTACAGCCGGTCCATGTTTGTCAACATAAGTAACATCATTACAACCACGAGAAATGAACTCGTAGCTGTGATTGCCGGTACCACCAAATAAATCAAGGAATTGTTCATCTTGAAAGTTTAGTTGATTCTGCAGAATATTGAATAAACCCTCCTTAGCATAATCTGTAGTTGGGCGAGTTGGCCATTTGTCGGCAGGTGGATAGAATTTCCTGCCTTTGAATCTACCGCTTATTATACGCATAATGCAAGGCAGTGAAGATCAGCGATTGTGTGCGAATTCTCGACAAATCCTTGTCCGGCAAATAGCGGTGAATCGCTTGTATTGAACCATTCGACCTGACCTATAAACCTGTAAATGGTATTGTACAGATCTGAGTACGGCATGATATTACCAGACACAACTGCTTTGATAGCTGCAGGATCGACTTTGAAGCACGAGAGAACATTCAAAATATAATATACTGCATCAGAAGCTTCATAGAAAGAATAATGCTGTACAAATTGTACACTATTGTCAATGATGAGATAAAGTATAAATGAACGGTTGTGAAAATGCAGGTACAAATCTACCCGTTCCTTATTATTATTTATATACTGAACGAAAGAATCTACCTCAGGCAACACAATTTCAGTCTTTGGAAATATGTTGACAAGCTTATTAAAATACTCATTTTGTTGATAAACCATAAAAGCGTTCATGGTCTTGATAAGTTTGTATCGTACTTTTTCGCTTCGATCTATTTCATAGGCTTGGTCAAGATAATCGGTAGCGGCACGCGTATCAAAAAATGAGGCAGGTACAATTACGAATTTGTCTAAGGCAAGGGATATAGATACCTTGCGACAACGGTTGAGTTCTCGGATATTAAAAGGTAAAATATTCTCAATTGCAGAACCGGAGTTCAATGCAAAATTCAGTATGTGTGATAAATTTTTGACACGATTAACAACTGCCAGTTTCAGGTTGGTCTTTTCGATTCCAACAAACAAATCGGCACCATCGAGGTCTTCAGCTAAAAATGGCAATATATGAAGTTTTTCGTCTGTCATGTTATTCAGCTTGGCAATATTCGGCCAATATTACTCAATTTCATAATATTAACAAACAAAGATAAGCCTTACCTCTGATATAGTAATGTGAAAATCCAGAAAAAAGAGACGGAGGTATTATCCTATTTTACATTCGCCGTCATATTTGGCGCCTTCCTCGACCAACAATTTCTTCGCATGAATATTTCCTTTAACAAAAGCATCACCCATCAGGTGGATAACTTCACCCACATTTACATCGCCTACTATTTTACCCTTAGTAAACAGATTGTGCGCTTTCATATTTCCGTTGATGCTACCGGTTTCGCCCATTACCATTTTTTTATTGCAAGACACTTCGCCTACAATCTTGCCATCGAGTCTGATGTTTTCGGAAGTAGTCATTTTGCCTTCGATGACCGTTCCGCTTACAATATTGCAAGTGAGGTCAGAGTCAGGGCTTTGAGGTAATTCGGGCTTTACGGTTTTCTTATTGGATCCAAACATAACAATATTTTTAAAATACACAGAAAACATTATGCCAAACAGGCTGAAACCTTCAGCAATTTTATCCGTTTTTAAAAGTCCTTCAAATATTACAGGAATGAAAAATGTTTTCTTACTCTGCTTATCAATTATTCTGATTGCTGCCTGCAAAAATAACTCAGGTACATTTGATGATTCCAACAGCCAACAAGCAGTAAAATTGAGCAACAATCCGGCCGATTTTCGTGCCAAGAAAGATCATCTGGAAAAAAAGCTCCCACCGGTTGAAAAGCGTATGCCCGATTTCGTTCCGGAAGATGGCAAAAAGAATTGGTTTGCGGTATATAGCGAAAACAACCACCATGTCTGTGGTATTTTCAGACTTCCGAATGAAACTGCCTGGAAAGAATTTATGTCAACCATGAATTTTGCAGAAGAAAATGAAATAAACAAATCACTTGAATGGCAGACTACCGAAGAATGGTGGGTAAAAAGAGATGTTCTGGCCAATATTAAGAGCCGCAATTTGCTTGCCTACAAAAGAGAAGACAACACTGGTAGCTGGTACTTTGCATTTAACCCGAGAAATTTCGAGGTTTACTTCTGGAGATAGACAAATTATAATCCTGATAAAAAAAAGGGCATCAGCACGCTGATGTCCTTTTTTCGTTGTAAGGCAGAAGCTTCTATTCTGCGTTGTCAAAATGTTTGTTTATCATTTCTTTTCTTCTACTTTATTCTGCTTGGTTGCTTTGTGTGCTTTTCGGTGTTTTTTTGTATGCTTCTTCTCCATTTTGGCAGGAGTATCCGAAGGTTTGGCTTCAGCCTTTACTTGAGTATTCATTGCTTTTTCATTTGTGGCTGCCGGCTTCGTAGCAGTTGCAGGTTTGTTTTGTGCAAATACAAAAACTGAACATATCATTGCCAACATTAACATAAACAATCTGTTTTTCATGATTTAAAAAATTTTGAGGGTGAAAAAAAAGTGTTAAAATCTGAATCTAATTTGTGAATTGAAAAAATTACTTAACTGATGCAGGCGCTTTAGCTTCAGTCTTTTCAATCTTTTTCATTGAAGCTTCGTGTTTGCGGTTTGATTTCATTTTCTCATTCTTCACAACAGGCTTTGCTTCGGCGGTTGCTTCGTGTTTGGCAGTTTGCACTGTAGCTGCAGCCTTAACAGGTGTGTTTTGTTGATGGATAGTTGGCGTTGCCTGTTTGTTGTGTGGTGCGTTTTGACCAAAGCTCACAAGTGAACCTGACAACATGAGTGCAGCAGCAAACAATAACTTTTTCATAATAATTTTGGTTTAGGTGATAAAATAAAATTGAAAGCATTCGCATTAAAAACGCATCCTAAAACCATTTATTATTTGTGCCAATGTTATGGTTTGGTTAAAAAAATTACCATATATCAGACAGCCCAAAATCATTCTTTTTATTCATCCAACGGCCTCTTGAAAAGTCTGGAATTTCTACCGGTTCACTACCAAGTACTATGGATTTTTCGGATAATGGTGTAATGCTTGACCAGACTGCATGATCATAAACATCCAGTGGAGTAGGCTTTTCATTTTTAACAGATTCGACAAAAGCATTGATAACAAACCAATCCATACCGCCATGCCCGGCACCTTTGGCGTCTTCAGCATATTTTTTCCACAATGGGTGATCATATTTTTCATAATACTGCTTGGCGTCATCCCATTTGTGCGGTGCAGATGTACCTTCGATATATATGCCACTATTGACATCCATCCAAAGCCCTTTGGTACCCTGGATTCTGAATCCGAGTGAATAAGGTCGGGGCAAATTGGTATCATGTGTGAGCGTAATGGTTTCGCCCCGGGCTGTACGTAACATCGTAGTAACAATATCTCCCAGCGCAAACTCAACGCTGGCATTGGGATGAGATTCTCCGCCTTTTTCCACTATATAATTATGTAGTCCACGTGCTTTAGAAGACATTGATGTAAGGTGTGTGAGTCTGTTGCCTCGTTCAATATCCAGAAAAGTAGCAATAGGGCCCAGGCCATGTGTCGGATACAGTTCGCCATTCCTTGTTACCGAATTCTGCGTTCGCCATTGTGCTTCTGAATATCCTTTCGCACCAAATTCTACACCACCACCATAAGCTTGTTTGCCGTTGTTAAATTTTACTTCGCGAAGATCATGCTGATAGCCGCCCTCACAATGCATCAACTCGCCGAACAAACCTTTTTTGTGCATGTTTAGTACGGCCATTACATCTCTTCTGTAACAAACATTTTCGAGTGGCATGAAGGCGGTTTTGAAATTTTCGTTCGCCCTTACTACCTGCCAGCATTCTTCCACAGAATATGCGCCGGCCACCTCACAACCGACTGCTTTACCGGCCGACATTGCGTCAATAGACATCGGGGTATGCCATTGCCACGGAGTTGCAATGATTACAGCGTCAATTTCCTTCATCTCCAGAAGCTTTTTGTAGTACAAATCATCACCTAGAAATACTTTTGGGTTCGACTTCCCTGTAGCTTTGATGAGCTCCATTGTCTTGTCAATTGAATCCTGTGCAATATCAGATATTGCCACCAGATCAACATCATTTCGCCTGATGAGTATATCCACCAATCCACGTCCTCGCATACCGACTCCTATAACGCCTACACGTAATGTACCAGAGCCGGTATTCATCAGAGAATCTGCAAATAAAGCTGGATGCAATATACCTATTCCGGCCGCAACACCGGTATTCCTAATAAATTTTCGTCTGTTCATTTCTATTAATGGTTTGTTTTTAAATAATCATTCAATTGGTTTAATAATATTAGCTGATTTCTTGCTCTAATAGCATTTTGTTCTTCATATTTCACCTGGTAATATACATTACCGTTGAGATAATCTGTTAAAAAACGCAATGCCTGCATATAAAGCATTATCAATGCACCTTGTTCAAGATGGCCTCGCTTTTGTTTCAAATCATTTTTTTGCTCATCCGCAAGGTAACCATCTAGGATGGCATCAAACAAATCATGGTCAAATATTACTTTGCCAACATCCGTCTCAGACTCATCCGACCGGCTGCATCCCGCTCTAACTGCATCGCCAATATCATTAAAAGAATAGCCGGGCATTATGGTATCGAGATCTATCAAGTATCTGACTTCTCCTGTCGCAGTATCGGTTAATGTGTTGCTGATTTTTGTATCGTTATGACATAGAATCTTAGTTGTATGGTTTGGCTGTATCATTTGATTATACTCTTCAATAAGCCAGCTAAAATCATCAATTTGCTTAATGAGCTCTAATACACTTTGTTTACGTATATTATCTGCAGCTAGGAAAGCTGTACGGTATTGCTCATACCGAAAATTCAGATTATGAAAGTTAGGAATAATTTCTTCAAATATTGAAACATCAACAAGTGATGTGAGATTATGAAATTCTCTGATTTTTTTACCGAGTGAAAACGCTGTGAATACACTTTCTATCACTAAGGGCGAATAAAGCTTATCCATAAAAAGCGTTACACGCCACACTATGCCATCGTTAACCAGAAAATTATCTCCATCTACAGTTTGCCGTATTGGTACCAGAAAATTATTGATTTGATTGGAATGGAGAAATTCACGGAGCATGTTTTCATTGTGTACTATTCTGTCCGAATACAAAAATACTTCAGGATTGATACGCTGTACTACGAAAGGTCCTTCGTTGGTTTCGACCTTAAATGTCTGATTGATATAACCTGTATCAATTTTTTGAAAATCAATGCATTTCAGATTGTACTTTAGGAGTATATCATCCAGCTCAATTTTTTCCATTCGTTATTTTCCTTTTAGAAATGTTTTGACCTTGTCCAAATCTTCCGGATACGTGAGCCCAGCCCATTCAGATGTATTCAAAGGACAAATAAGCAACGAATTTTTGTGCAATTTGATGTATTGCTTAACCAAATCTGGAATTCCAAATTCATGGTTTTCTACATTACTCAAAACGAAGTGCCTGAATTCTTCTTCGACAAAGTCAATAAAGATTTGTTTAAATCCCCAGAAATTCATCGAAACCGGCTCTTTACCTGAAAACAACACGCCATCAGATGTTGAAATATTCCCTGCTAAATCTTTTTGGATGTGGTGATATTCCGAAATATCATGCAAGAAGTTGTTAACATCAGATGTACATACTGCCCTACTTACAGTTCCGAAATCACTCAAAGTAGTTTCGAGATGATAACCGGCCAAGCAAGCTTCAACATTGGTATTATTTAGTAAAGTTTCAGTGACACTTTCAAAACCTTCTCTACCATAATAATCGTCAGCATTCAAAACAATTACGGAATTTGAGCACCCTACTGCACCTGCCAACATAGCAATAGCTGTGCCGTATAATACAGCTGTATTGTCATACTCCTTTGTAAAGATATCCTGATATTTCAATGTCACCTGTGCTCTACTGTCAAACTTCTTCAGATGATTGCACAAAGTTGTTTCGAACGAAGAATTTGTAACGATGACAATTTCTTCTATACCTTGTTCAATAGCGTACTCGATCGAATAATCCATGAGGAATTCGCCATTTGTACCTACAGGCATCAATTGTTTTGGGCCTCCGAACCGCGAACCATGACCGGCTGCCATAATTATCAAGCTAATTTCATTTTGGTCTAACATTGTAATTCGGCACGTATTTCAGAAAATATTTTTATATACAAATCATTGTTCTTCAGTCATAGTTTCAAAGATAATACAACTTAAATGAACCAATAATACAATTGCCTAAATAAAAAAAAAGCGCCACATCAAGTAGCGCTTCCAGGATTATAATTCAGTCTAACAAAACAAAAAAAGTATTTAGAACTAAGTTAATTTACTTTTTGAAACTTTTTGGTTACAACACCTCCGTTGGTTTCTATCTGTAAAACATACAGGCCAGCAGGAAGTGATGACAAATCAAGTTGTGTGGAGCCTTCAACGTGTTTTACTAATTGGCCCATCGGGGTAAACATTCTTATTGCATTAATACTTACACCTTCAGTTGAAGCAACATTCACATAGTTCATAGCCGGGTTAGGGAATACTATAACGTTATCATCATTTGCTATTACAGGTGTATTTTTCTTACCAAGTTTGAATGTTACTATTTGATCAGGAATACTTACATACTCACCGTTCTTATCAAGGTAACTTATTTCAGTGAATTTGAAGCTCATAAAACCTTGATCATCCGACTTAATACCTTCGAGGTCTTCCACGATTACCAAGCCTACCGTACCGAAGCCTGTCATTGGATTTGAACCTGTACGACCATAAGCAACGTGCATACTACCATTTGTAGGGAACTTGACCATACTTAAAGCAGAGGCATCACGCACAAACCAGTTATCCGAAGAAAACAACATGTGAATCTTATCAGGAGTTATTAAAGGATGATTGATATAATCAAACTTAAAAGTAAATCCATGTGCATCATACATCAGTTTATTCTGTACTCCAAGATGAATGTCAATTATTGCATCATCACCTGGAGTCAGAAACGTATCACGAGGTTCGAAGTAAATGTTCTTATCTCCGAGTTTGGTAAGCGATGTATTTGGTAATTGGTGTATGTTGCCATAAGATTGCTGAATGGCAGCAGTATCGGCAGAAGTAATAAACCCGTCTCCGTCTGTGTCTATATGTTTAAGGTCAACCGGTGAACTTTCATACGGATTAGACCAATCATTTCCGAACTGTGCTTCCCAATCAGTGGTTGCATTGCTTCTTTCAATTCCTGATACACCCATACACATGGCTATTGGTAATACGTCTTTAACACTCACTACACCATCGCCGTCTGTATCGCCGGCCCACACACAGTTATCAAGACAATAATTGGTATTGGCACTATTTGGGTCTAACTTTACGTAAACTTCAAACTTAACAATTGAGCACACTCCTGTACCAGTACAATATTTCAAACTGAACTCATCGGTATTATTTACAAACCCGGCATTCGGAGTATAAACTGCCATATTAAAACCGGATATTGTCTGGCCTTGAAGGGTAATAGTTTGCTGTCCGGGATAGATAACTAATGAACCATTCTTCGGGTTTGCTTCTTTAGTAAATGACCAATCAGTAAACGGAACAAAATATTTCAATACCAGAGGTTTTTCTTCCGGAATAGAAAGATTGTAAGTTTTTGATACAGGTATTTGGTCGGATACCTCAACCTGAACACGGCCTGTCTCTATCACCGTATTATAGCCTGGGAAACCGATTTTGTAGGTAAAGCTGGCAGTACCGGTAAAGTTAGCATTAGGTGTGAATTTTACATTTCCTGAACCCAGATATTGTATAGTACCATTAGGGCTCGTCATTGTATTGGGCTGAATAATTACATAGCTACCAATGTCATTTGCCTGAAGATTGAATGTTACAGGTGTATTTTTTGGTGTAGCTTTATAATCATCAATGGCATATTTGTTTGATGGTGTTGTATTAAAAATAGTAGTAAAAATGTGTTTTGTGTAAGTAACACCGCCTACCACTTTATAAATACTGAAATAATCAGAACCGGTATAATTATTTGATGGAGTATATTTTACAACATCAGTAGAAACTGTAGAAATTGTACCATGACCAGGATTGGCAGAAATACCATCATATCCATTGAGGCCGAGGAAAATATTCGCATTTGTATTCTTTCCAATAGTGTAACGTAATGTATCGTTAACAACTGCCACATCAGGTAGTACTTTAATAACAACGGTACCCATCTTGCAGGTATTGAGCGCATCGCATGCCAGGTAATTGATATTGGCTACACCTGTAAAATTATTGGCAGGCACAAAATTGAGCGAATTGCCGGATTTGGTAGCAGTACCGTTCAGTACATAAGGAATATCTGAAGATAGTGATAACCCAAATGAAGTTGTTTCGTCATTATCTAACACCGGTATAGTTACCGACTGGTTTTTAGGTGTAGTGATATAATCAATTCTTGAAATAACGACCGAATTGACAACTATAAGTTCGAGGCCAATAAAACTTGGTGAGCCAGGGAACGACTCAAAGTATTCAATAAGCACATAATCTTTACCATTGAAATTTGCTTTCGGAGTATAATGGAATGTAATATTACCAACAGTAGTACTGAGACCGTAAGAAGAAGCATTCTGTGGCGCCATTGTAATTGTAGAAACACCTGCCGAGTAATAATTTTTGTAAAAAGTGGTACCACTAATCACATTATTAGTCTCGTAGGGCTTGTTTTGCTGGGCCCATAAACCAATACTTGTAAGGACAATCACCAGGATTGTACTTAGGTAGCGGGGCATCTTTGTAACTGATACATTCATGTCTAGTAAGATTTTTTGTCTTTGGAATTTATTTCATGATACAAATTTGTGGGTATCAGAATTCCTTCTCAAGGACAGATTTACTTCAATGTGATTATTTTTTTCAAATATATGTTTTTTATATGTAATGTATAAAAACCATTATATTGGGCAAATATACAAATTTTTCAACTAACCTGCAATAAAAAAATGTGAACTTTTTACACTTTTTTTCTTCAGTTTTACGTAAGAAGTATTTAAAAGGTTTTCAGGTAAGAAAAGAATTGTACATTTGTTGGCTGTAAAGATACAAATTTATCAGCATAATTATGCAAAATAATAAATTATTTAACATTTTAACTTATCTCGACAAGTCTGAAATAGTCAGATGCAGAAAATATTTGCATTCTCCTTATTTCAACAATAGCGAAAATCTGGCTAATTTATTCGAACTCTTCCTCGAACTTGTTGTCAAAGATGCAGAGGAAATTCCGAAAGAAAAAATCTGGAAAAAGATATTTCCAAAAGAAAAATATGATGATGTCAGATTTCGAAAACTGTGTTCGGATTTGCTCAAACTGATAGAGGGCTTCTTGGCTCAACAATTGTATGAAGAAAACCCGATTCGGCAGGCAACTCACTTAATAGAAGCTGTAGCACGGAAGAAAATGCTGAAACTCTACAATACTGCTATGAAGACAGCAAGACTTTTGTCAGAAAGGCAACTTTATCAACCTGCCAACCATTACTTTTATGAGTATCAGATAGAAAGAAACTATTATGACATTCTATCGCATCAGGAAAAAAGGGTTTCGAAAACAAACGTGGAGAATATCGTTAAAAACCTTGATATATTTTATCTCGCCGAAAAACTGAAATACTATTGTTCTGTGCTAAGCAGGCAATATCAGGTTTCGCATGAATATAAATTGTTATTTATTGATGAAATAATAGCACACCTATCAAAACACGATTATACACACATTCCGTCTATAGAAGTCTATTACCAGATTTTGCTTACCCAAACCGAGAGTGAACACCAGGTACATTATTTCAAGCTAAAGGAGTATCTTCAGAAATATTCTCACCTTTTCCCATTGGGTGAAGCTTATGAAATATATACTTATGCACTCAATTACTGCATTAGGATGACAAATGCCGGCGTAAAGGACTTCCTCAACGAATATTTTATTGTATATAAAGAATTGCTTCAGAAGAATATTATAAATTTTTCTGATGAAGAACACGGCCCACCGCATTTCAAAAACATCATCCTTGCATCTTTGCGTTTAGGTGAATATGACTGGACTGAAAAATTCATCAATGACTACAAAGATCAACTACCTGCTGACCAGCGAGACAATGCTGTGACTTTCAATCTGGCACAGCTATATTTTTATAAAAACGCGTACAATAAAGTAATCAGATATCTTCACCAGGTTGAATACGAAGACCTTACGTATAACTTAAACTCGAAAGTCATCTTGATGTGCACATACTATGAACTGGATGAAATAGAACCTTTGTATTCATTAATGGAGAGTTTCAGGGTTTACCTTCAACGAAACAATAAGATAGCTGCCAATCGAAGACAGAACTATATAAATTTTATCAAATTCATTAAGAAACTAACCAAATTGATAGCAGGTGATAAAAAGCGAATTGCTCAATTCCTGGAAGAATTGGCTGGTACTACTGGTGTTGTTAGCTCTGACTGGCTTAGGAGAAAGGCAGATGAATTGATGTAAAATATCGCTTAGTTTGTCTCGAGTACAAGATTGTGATCGAGGCTTCTGAAGTCAACAGCACTCACTGCCGACACACCTTGCTCCGGCATAAATACGCCATATATGACATCGACTGCTGCCATTGTAGCTTTATTGTGCGTAACAATTATGAACTGCGAATCGGTAGAAAATTTCTTAATTATCTTGTTAAATTTCTCGATATTTGAATCATCGAGTGGTGCATCTACTTCATCAAAAATACAAAAAGGTGCCGGCTTCAAAAGATAAAGTGCAAATAATAACGCAATGGCTGTGAGGGTTTTCTCGCCACCCGACAACTGATTGATAGTTTGAGGGCGTTTACCTTTAGGCTTAGCAATGATGTTGATTTCTGACTCGAGTGGATTAGTCGGATTGGCAAGAATCAGGTCGCAAGTATCATCAGCAGTAAACAGACTTCGGAACACTTCAATAAAGTTGGTTCTGATCTGGTCGAATGATTCTAGATATTGTTTTGTTGCAGTATTTTCAATTTCGGTGATCGTATCGAGCAATGATTCTTTGGCAGCTATGATATCTTGCTCTTGTTGTTTGATCGTCTGATAACGTTCGCTCATTTCATTAAAGGCTTCCACCGCAAGTGGATTCACTTCTCCGAAAGTTTCGATTCTTGACTTAAGTTTGATCACTTCTGCCTCTAAGGCCTCTACATCATCGTTTGGGTCTGGTTCTTTGTTAATGATTTCATTGATGCCGGTTTTGAATTCGATCTGGAGCCTCTCTCCTACCACACTCAGTTGAAATTTAACATCATTAAACTTGTCTTTCAGATTATTGATAAGTAGCTGCAGATCCTGACGTTGGCGGTTAGCGGCGCGCAATTGTTCTTCTAGTTCATTGAGTATGCCACGTGTTTTAAAATATTCAGTTTCTGCTGTGGTCAATGAAGTTTCTCGGGTAGATTTATCAGCGTACCATGTTTGTAGATTTTTATCTATTGAGGCGAGTTGTTTATGTGCAGTTTCTATTTCTTTAAGCTCTGTCGATTGCTGGTTGGTGAGTTGTTGCTTCTGGTTACTGAGTTCGAGGGTTTGTGCATCGCGGTAGCTCAATTCCCGAACGAGTGTACTGAGTTTATTCTGTTGTTTAATGTATTCGATGTTTTGTTCGTTGAATTTTCCGGAGGCATCGCTCATCTTAGTTGCTGCTTCCTTGAATGTTGAATCTTGTTTGTCAAAATGTTCCTTGAGTGCGGTGCTATCTAAAGATTTAGAATTAAGTAGTTCAAGATTATTTTTATATTCTTCATGTAATTGTGTCAATTTTTCTCCTGCAAACAAGATTTTCTCGGATGTTTCTTTCTTGTAGCTGTTAAAATTTTCAAGTTTGCTTTCAAGTGTTATTTTGTCCTGATTAATTTTATTCAATTCGTCCTTTTCTACATTGATTCTCGCCTGGAGGTCTTCATTTTTTAATTTTTCAAGTTCTTCGCGCAGATTTTGAATCTTGTGTATAAGTGCTTGTTCTTCCTTTTCCTTTTTGGTAATGTCCTTTTCAAGAATTTCGAGATTTTTCTTTCGTCCAATTTTTTTCCCTTCAAACAAGCCTACTGAACCTCCGCTGAGGGCAAACTTACGTCTAATAAAAGCACCGTTGGATGACAATAAGGTTACATCTGTATCTTTAAGATCTTCATATGATTTCTCTTCGCCTACAATAAATACCTTATCCAACAGGTAAGCGAACATATTCTTGTACTTGTCTTCCACTTCCACACATTCGATAGCTGAAATAAAATCGTCGTGTGGTGGCACCGCCTTTTTGACCTTGGGAATATTATCCAGCAATATAAAATTAGCTTTTCCTTTCTGGGCTTTACGCAACATTTCTACTGCCTTCAAGGCTTCTGCTACGTTTTCAACTACATAATAATTGAGGTAAGGCTCAAGAAAATTTTCAAGTGCAATACGATATTCTTCCTGACAATAAATAGTATCTGAAAGTAATGGAACATTCTTTGCCCAATCTTTATTGGACGCCAAAAACTTAATTGATTCCGGAAATCCTTCAAGATTTTCAATGATGCTTAGTGTCAGTTTATATTCATTCCTTTTTGCATCGAGGATTCTGTTAAGTGTTGAAAGAATCTTGCTGTTTTCTTCAAGTTCTGTCTTCAGGTTTTCTTCCTTGGCCTTAATTAGCTCTTGATTGTTTATCAGTTCATGTATCAGTTTTTCCTTATTTTCTGCTGATTTCTTAACAGTATCAAGTCGGTCAATAGAGCTTTTCATCTCAGCTTCACGTTCTCTGAGTGCTGCCTCATTGCGTGCTATATCGGTCTGCAATGACTCACGTTGGTTGTCAAGTATGGCTGATTTTTTTTCGAGTTCGAAAATGTTTTTATTGAGCTCTTGTATGGCCTGCATACTTTTGTCGAGGTCAGATTTCATCAGAGAATGCTCTGAACGTATTGATTCAAGGTATTGCAAAGCTTCATCGAGCATTTGCTTTTTTAGTTGTTCGTCTTGGGTAGCAATATCAATCTGGTTTTGAAAATCAGCTTTTTCCCTTGCTAGTTTATCCAGACGAAATTCGGTGTTGGCGAGTGATTCTGACAGATTACCTGCATTCAGCGAAATGAAATTGATCCGTTCTTTCAGGATATTTTTTTCATTTTCAAGGGAGCGTATTCTTGACAAAAGTTCGTTGGTTTCCTTTTGCTTTTCTGTGAGAAATTTTTCTTTGTCAAGGTTAGATTTTTTTGTTTGCTCGAGTTTGGCTTCAAGTGTTCTGGACGAAACTTCTGCAGCTCTGTAATTATCTTCTTCTTTTTCTATTTGTTGTGAAAGTTGTTTGAACTGTGCCTTTGTCCTTGACACCTGATGGATGGCTAACTTAAGGCTTTGGTCTTTGTAAGCATCTTTTATAGTGAAAAATTTCTCAGCTCTTTTTGCTTGTTTTTCGAGCGATTTAATGTTGGTTTCTATTTCGAACAACAGGTCTTTCACCCGGTCGAGGTCGTCTTCTGTTGATTTTAGCTTTCTAAGGGTTTCTTCTTTGCGAACCTTGTACTTTGTGATACCTGAAGCCTGAAACAACATTCTCTGCCGCGAATTCTCTTTATCTGCCAGTAAATCGTCCACCATATTGAGCGCAATGATGGCATAGCTGTCAGAACCCATGCCTGTGTCAAGCAATAGAGTTGTGATGTCTTTTAGCCTGCAAGTGACGTCATTTATTCGGTATTCTGAGTCTCCATTTCTATACAGCATACGTGTGATGGTAATGCTGTTGTACTCTGAGGGCAATATTCCTTTGTTGTTATCAAATGTCAGTGAAACCTGAGCGAGTGCGCTTTCTTTCTTTTTAGAAGTGCCGTTGAATATTACGCTTGACATTTTATCTAAGCGGAGGTCTTTACTTTTTTGTTCACCCAACACCCAACGAAAAGCATCAACGATATTCGACTTTCCGCTACCATTTGGGCCTACCACTCCCGTTACATTTTCATGAAAATGTACGGTTGTCTCATTTGCAAAACTCTTAAAACCTTTTATCTCTAATTTCTGAAGGCGCATAGCCTGCAAAATTACTTATTTCCTGCCAACTTATTGTCCGTATCGGACGAAAAAATCTTGTAATCGACAGAAGGGTTTACTTTTCCTCTCGATCGTTCAAGGTAGTGTTGTAGTAGCTCCTGTTTATCATTTTGTATTGCATCTGTGTACATTCCTTTCTGTTCTCGTTGTCTGTAGCATTCATACAAGCTTATAGCACATGCTACCGATATATTGAGACTTTGTGCAAAACCATTCATCGGTATTAGAAAATTTTGTTCGATATAAGGTTGTGTGCCGGGTGTGATTCCGGTCTTTTCATTGCCAAATACAAATGCTGCTGATTCTGTGAGATCTAGTTTGTAGAGAGAAACGGATTTTTCTCCAAGGCTTGTTCCGAGAATGCGTTTATATTTGCTTTTGATGTGTGAAAAACATGCCTCCGGGTCATTGTAGTAAAACACATTTAGGTATTTTCGGGTACCTGCAGAGGTTCGTTTCCCAACTTTTACAAATCGTTTTTTTATGAGTGGTTCAGTATTGAGGATATACAATTCTTGGATACCGACTGCATCACATGTACGCAATACTGCTCCTATATTGTGGTCATCTTGTACATTTTCGAGTACCACACAAAGGTCAAGTTGCCTTTTGGATACTATTTCAGATATTAATTCCTGTCTTCTTTTATTTACTTTCATGAATACAATATGGATTTCAGGTTCGTAAATTCATGAATACCGGCATCACCCAACTCTCTTCCATAACCTGACTGTTTTATGCCACCGAACGGAATACGAGGATCCGAACTCACAAAGTTATTAAATACAATATATCCGACTTGTAATTTTGATTCCATTTGCTGTTGAAGGCTGGCATTCTGGGTCCAAATGCTTGCACCCAGACCGTACCTGTTGTCATTGGCTTGGTCTATTGCATCCCGGGCATCTTTGAAACTTTGGATAGTAAGTAAAGGTCCGAATACTTCTTGACGACGCACGAGCATCTTTTTATTTGTATTCTCGAGCAATGCAGGATTATAATAGAATCCGTTACCTTGTACTAGTCCGCCTTCTACAATAGCTTTTGCTCCCTTTGCAAGTGCATCCAGGTACTGAACATGAAGTATATCTCTTATATCTGCCCTTGCGAGCGAACTTACCTGAGTAGATTCCTGAATTGGGTCACCCATTTTCAATTCTTCAAATAAGTGAATGAGATAATCTTTAAATTCTTTATAAATATCCTTATGTACCAATAATCTTTTAGCAGCAATACAAGTTTGCCCTGTGTTATTTATTCTTGAATGCACAGCAAGCTTGGCAGCAAGCATCACATCTGCATCAGGAAACACTATAAATGGATCACAACCGCCAAGTTCGAGCACAGATTTTTTCAAGTATTTGCCGGCAAGAGCACCTACTTTACTACCTGCCTTATCACTACCGGTAAGAGATACTCCTTGTACACGCGGATCGGCTATTATTTTTGGTACAAGTGTAGTATCTGACAGCACAGTTTTAAATACCTGAATGGTAAAACTCTCGGAAAAGAACCCTTCAAGCATCAACACAGATAATGCGGTGTTGGGGGCAGGTTTTAACAAAACTGCATTTCCGGCCATAATGGCTGGTATAGCGAACCTGAGACTTTGCCAAACAGGGAAATTCCAAGGCATGATGCCAAGTATGATGCCTAATGCTTCATGTCTGAGTTTTACGCTGAATGGTTTGGCAAGAAAAGTTTTAGGCTCGAGTAATTTTTCAACATTTTCGGCATAAAAATCACATAATAAAACAGATTTATCGATTTCTGCTCTTGCCTGCGTTATTGGCTTCCCCATTTCGGCAGTGATGGTTTGAGCCAAAAGTTCCTTATTGTTGTTCAATAAAATTCTAAACCGTTTTAGCATCAGACATCTCTCTGTTACCAAAACACCCTTCAGTTCGTTATGTGCCGTATGTGCATCCTTCAATAACGAGCTCAGGTCTTTGTCATTTAATGATTCATACCGGCCTAAAACTTCCGAGGTAACAGGGTTTTGAGAAATAAACATCGGGTTAGTCTAAAATATCGAAACCTGAACCTTTAATCTGAATGATTTGTAAGCCGTAGTTTTCAAAGTAATCAACTATACCTGGTTGTTGATCGTTCATGACAGGTTTAATATCAAAACGTGTGTAGAGTTCTTTTTCAGCACTTCTTGAATCCTTTTGGAAAAAATCACCTTGACTGACCAAACGTGAAAAGAAATAGCTGGTAACATCATATCCGGAGAATGCTTCTAGATCGGGCATTTTGGCATAAGTATCAAAATACTCACTTCTAAATTTATCAACATTACTGTTGTTCAGGTTAAGTAGCACATTACTGCTGATTCGGGCATTAAGGTTTGTCATTAAGTATTTAAGATCGTCCATATTCTGCCATTGCGGCATGCCGTAAACATAAACAGGTACACCATCTCGGCCATTTTCAATCTTTTTCAATACATCCTTTACATAACGTTCGTCCCAGGAAGGGACAATAAAGACAGTTTCGTTATTTCTGGTAACAGTCGAATCAAGTTTAACTTCCGAAGAAAGCAAAAAATTATCCGGAAGTACAATTTCACGTATTTTTGATTTGGCTTCGGGTGTTAAGAATGAGTTAAGCGTGTTTATGAAATTTTGAGTTCGGCTCTTTGCAGATTCAGTATTTTGAGTCAGAAATACGATTTGATCGGCAGAAAAATTGGCGGCTATATGTTTTGACAATGCTTCAAAGTGTCTGTAAATGGAAGGATTGGCCTGGATGTAATTTGGGTTAGCAGTTGTCGGGTTAGAAGAAGTAGTATAAGGTGATACCAGTGTAGTCTTTCTATCTTTGACAAAATCTATTAATATCTTTGCTTGACTGCTACTATACGGCCCTATTATTAGGTCTGCATTGAGCAGTTCTGGTCTGTTAAGCAGACTGCTGATGGAAGTTTCCAGGTTTTTAGTATCTATTACATTGAGATTTATTTTTACACCGGTATTTTCAAATTTCTTAAGTGCAAGTTTAGCTCCAGAATAAAAATGAACAGCCCACACCGAATTTCTACTCAGATTTGTTGAACTATTTTGTGAATCACCGGTATTAAAAGGAAGAACAAGGCTTACATTGTAAGTACTTTTCCGGTTAGACTCCCTCAAGTTAGAAGACAACAGTGTTTTATTAGGCATTACCAGTTGAGTATCCTTTTTCACTATCACTTCCTTTTTCATTACGGTATCTTTCTTTGTCGCCGGAGGCAAGATAGTGTCGGTGGGTTTGTCTGCTACTTTTTCGTACTTTTTAGTCTCTGGATTATACACTACTGAGCTTTCATCCTTACTGACTTCCTTTTTTATCTTGCCACTGTTAGTTGATTGGGCACTTTTGACAGAACTACAACCTGTACCCAGCACCAATATAAGCGCCAATGAGTATAATATTTTGTTCATTCTCAGAATCTATTAATTTAAAAAAATTTATTCCCACTCGATAGTAGCAGGCGGCTTGGTACTAATATCAAACACTACACGATTGATACCACGAACGTTGTTAATTATATCTTCAGAAATTTTTGCAAGTAAGTCAAAAGGCAGTCTGCTCCATTCGGCGGTCATACCGTCAACAGAATTGACACTCCTGAGCGCGACTACCTGCTCATAGGTTCTTTCGTCGCCCATCACGCCTACTGAGTATATCGGGAGTAATACTGCACCGGCCTGCCAGACTTTGTCATAATATCCTGATTCTCTAAGATTAGAAATAAATATATCGTCGGCTTCCTGCAACAGCTTAACTTTAGCGGGAGTTATATCGCCAAGTATCCTGATACCAAGGCCCGGGCCCGGAAAAGGGTGCCGGTTAAGTATAATTGCAGGTATGCCCAAAGCCTTCCCTACACGTCGAACTTCATCTTTAAACAAAGCCCTGAGCGGTTCAATAATTTTCAGGTGGAGTTTTTCTGGCAAGCCACCTACATTGTGGTGCGATTTGATTGTAACTGAAGGACCGTGAACAGATACTGATTCTATGACATCCGGATAAATGGTGCCTTGACCGAGCCATTTCACTTCTGGAAGCGTTTTGGCATATTTTTCAAATACTTCTATGAACACACGACCGATGGCTTTACGCTTGTCTTCAGGATCTGAGAGTCCGTTTAATGCGGTGTAAAATTCATTACTGCTGTCAATGCCCTGTATGTTGAGTCCCATATTTTCATAAGACTTTAAGACAGACTGAAATTCATTTTTTCTCAATAATCCGTTATCAAGAAAGAAGCAATGCAATTGATTACCTATTGCTTTATGTAATAATTCTGCGGCGACAGTACTGTCAACACCACCTGACAATGCCATCAATACGTGTTCGCTGCCAATTTTTTGTTTTAGATCATTGATGGTACTTTCGATAAAATGTTCGGGTGTCCAGTCGCCGGAACATCCACAGACATCAAACAAAAAATTGCGGATAAGTAAATGCCCTTCAACCGAATGGGTTACTTCTGGATGGAACTGAAAACAATATACAGGGTTTGTAAAGAGTGAAGTAGAAGATCTGAAGGCAGCCACCGGAATCGAATCGGTATAAGCCAGTAATTCGAATCCTTCCGGAATTTGGAGAATTGTATCGCCGTGAGACATCCAGACCTGCGAATTGGCACTTAATCCTGATAAAACTTTATCCTCTGGTTTAGTAATATTTAATGTAGCACGACCATATTCTCTCTTGGATGATTTCGAAACGCTACCACCTAGTTTTTTGGCCATAAGTTGAGCTCCGTAACATACCGCCAATACCGGTATTTTGCCATTGAGTTTTTCGACATTAAAGTCTAAAAAATTTTCGTCATTTACTGAAAACGGGCTACCGGAAAGTATCACTCCTTTTATACTTTCATCAAGTGTATAATCGGCATTGTAAGGCAAAATCTCAGAGTACACATCGGCTTCTCTTATGCGTCTTGCAATAAGCTGTGTGTATTGTGACCCAAAATCAAATATCAATATTTTCTCTTTCATGGTGCAAATATAGTTATATCTCATTTTCTACAATAAAAAATGGCTTGTAGAAATCCACAAGCCATTCTTTACTTTATTGTTAATTTTATTTAACGCTCATCAGGAACTCAGTCCTTCTGTTCAATTTTCGTCCTTGTGAAGTCTTGTTGTCGCCTACTGGCTTTGTGTCGCCATAGCCGGCACTTGTCATTCTCTTGGCTTCTACACCTTTTGATACAAGATAGTCAAGACATGCCTTTGCTCTTTTCTCAGAAAGCGACTGATTTACAGCAGAATTACCAACATTATCAGTATGACCTGAAATGTCGCAACTGTAAGTAGGATACGTTTTCATCAAACCAACAACTTGATCAAGAATAGCATAAGACTCTTTCTTGATAACGGCACTACCGAATTCGAATTGGATAGATCTTGCGGCATTTTCAAGTACGGCCTTTTCTTCTTTCTTCATTTCCGGGCAACCTTGGTTAGATGCAGGTCCGAATTGATCAGGGCATTTATCATCTTTATCTGCTACTCCGTCACCATCTCTGTCAGGGCAACCCATAGTAGCTGCCGGACCGGCTTCATTAGGGCATTTGTCTTTGGCATCAGCTATACCGTCTCCGTCTTTGTCCGGGCAACCTTTCAATGATTTAAGACCAGCCACATCCGGGCAATCATCATCCTTATCTGCTACACCGTCGCCATCTCTATCAGGGCAACCCATTGTAGCTTTTGGACCTGCTTGATCCGGGCATTTGTCGTCACCGTCAGCTATACCATCACCGTCAGCATCCGGGCAACCCATTGTAGCCTCAGTACCAGGCTGTTCAGGGCATTTATCTGTTTTATCAGGAATACCATCACCATCTTTGTCTGGACAACCATTGAACTGTGCAAGACCAAATTCGTCAGGACATTCGTCCACTTCGTCTGCTATACCATCCTTGTCACGGTCGTTGATTTCATTACCGATGAGGAACAAAAATCCTAAACTATGTGCAAGATTGTTTCTGTCATCCTTTAAAGCCAGACGATATTCTGTTTGGGCATTGATATACACAAGTGGAGCAATTCTAACATTAAGACCAACACCAATTGGAATTTCTACTCTGGTATTTTCCCAGTTTTCCATTGCTGCACCTACACCTGCCATGAGGTAAGGGGCAAGTAACTTCTTAGGTTTAAAATATTTAATCTGCAAAACTGCATCCAGACTGGTATTCAATACTCTTGGCTTGAATCCGCCAGTGCCATTAGGCATATCAGCTACACCAATACGGAGCGGAACTGCCAGATTTAGCCAGCTTGCCAGGTGTCTGTTGTATCCTATCTCTGCACCTCCAAGATCTTTAAGATCACGAAGTGATGTGATGGGATCAAAATCATTGGCAGGAGTATAAAAGTCCATTAACACCCTTTTGGCAGTGACACCGTCAGGAGCTGTTTTGAACTGAGCAATACCAGTATTGGCACTAAGCATTGCTATCAAAATTAATGTGTAAAATAGTTTTTTCATGCTTAATCAAAGTTTATTTATGCAAATGTAGATAACAATGATTAAATATTAGAAATAAAAGTAATAATTTTTAATTATCGAGTCCGCGACCTGTTTTTATAATTTTATTTTCATTGTTGAGTTTGTTAATAATACGGTCGAGGATACCATTAATAAATTCTTTACTTTTTTCAGTACTGTATATCTTTGAGATTTCGACATATTCATTGAGTGTCACTTTTGTAGGTATAGATTCGATGCGGAGAATCTCAGTAACTGCCATTTTTAACATGATGAGGTCTATAGCTGCAACCCTTTCAAGCTCCCAGTTTTCAAGAAATGGTGTTATGAGCTCAACCAATGATTTGTCATTTTTAACAGTTGCTATAAGCAGTGTTTCACCAAATTCTTTTACAGTTTCGTCGTCAGGAATATAATCTTTGAGAAAATCATACTCGTCTTGGTCGAGTGATTTGATGATTTTTTTCATAGCGCCAACTACAAGCGATTCGTCATCATCCCATGATACATAATGGTCTTCTATAGTTTCATTAAACACTTCATTCTTTGTAAGTAATTTGTAAATCTTCAAAAGCATTGCAATGTTTTCCTCGGTAGTATGTTCTGCAGCAATATAATATTGTATGTAATCTTCATCTTTTGAGAACTCAAGATATAGTCTGCGTATAACATCTTGGTCTATTTTTGTATCTGTGTGAAATTTTCGTGTATAAATTTCGAGCAACTGACTGTTCATCAAGTTTTGACTTTGTTTGTTCGTCAGTAGTACAGGTTTGAACAATTTATCGTTGTCAGAAGGTAATTTTTTGTACTTGCGATTTTCTGCATCCGTGAGTGAATATTTTAGTATCTTCTGCATGACTCGCAGAGAATAAACCAATATCTCCAGCGAACGGTCGATACTCGTCTGATAATTTCTTTGGTATCTTTCTATCTTATCATGGTTTATATTACTGCCATAGATGACTTGTAACACTTTTATCCGCACATTCCTTCTACTCAACATTCTCTGATCGGTTTTTGTTATTTAATATAAGCTTGTTTAAACTGGTTAAATTCAGGCAATTTTTTGTAATGGAAATGTTTGAGTATTATTCCATCTTTCCATAAAGTTATACCCGGGTTCGACCTGATGATGGTCTTTATAAGCAAATCATCACCTGTATAAATATCGGCATCAAATCCGGTTTGCTTTCTAAAATCTTTAATGGCATCGGGATAGGAATTGCAGACCATATAGCATTTAATACCATTCTTCTCAGCTTCCTTTACAAAAGGCACTATAATATTTTTGTATATATTAAGGTAGTCTTCATCCCAGACAAAACTTCGCTGATCTGTCTTTTTCATTTCTATCTTTTCAAAACGCTTGACAACAGCTATTGAATCCTTACCGACTCTGATGGTATCCGCACTGAAAATACTATCCGGGACTTCAACTGTTTTCTCGTTTATTTCTTTGATTCCTAATTTGTAGGCTGATATCATAATCGAATATGATTTTTCAGCAAGCAAACTCTCGGCAATATCTTCGCCTTCAGTGTTATTAAATGAAAATTCGCTTATTTTTGTGTGTGGTACTGCGAGTTCTGATTTTACCTGATCCACTACTTCCCATTCCTCTTTAGGGTACTTGGTCATTTCTGCAAGATATTGCGCAGTAGGAATCTCAACTATTTTGCCGTCTTTTAAATTTTTCAGCTTGTAAGCAGTAATCTGTACTTCAGAAGCAGCTTTTTCTTCAGCGAGTTTTGTCTCTCTTACGTTAACACCCTCTTTAAAAGGCCTGAAGTCAATTGTAGGAATATCAAAATAAAAATTTTGTAAACAATAAAACAGAAGTAAAGCAGTGATGCCCCCTACATACCATTTCGTAAATTTATCATTAATGAGCGTATGCATTTGGCTTCTGCGAATGATAAACAACACAGACGGAATCAACAGGAACAAGTCTTTCATAAATGAAACCTTAGGTTCGAGCTTGAGAAAATCACCAAAACAACCACAATCTGTAACTTTCATACGAGTAGCATCATAGGCCACCCACTTTGAAAACTGGAAAAAATTGGCACCTTCGGGTACATAACCCGTAAGAAATGTAAAACCGGTAAGTATAGTAAAAAACACAACAATAATGAGAAAAAGCCATCCTGTAAATTTCTTCCACCCACCTGTTATGAGTAGAATGCCAAGTACCATCTCAATAATAATCATAAAAACTGAAAATGAAATCGAATATTTCCCAAGCAGTGGAAACATTGGGGTAATGAACGATACCCATGTATGTTGAAATGTGCTTTCAAATTCTGCAAAATATTGTTCCATTTTGTAGGCAGTACCAAGCGGATCAACAGCTTTTACAAAACCGGACACCAAAAACCATACACCCGCAAAATGCTGGAGAAAACTCATTAACCAAGTACCATGTTGCTTGGTTATATATCTGGTAATTAAAGTAAGTAAGAGACCTGCAATTGCAAAATAAATCAATAATTGTATGATGCCCATGTCTTGAAAATTAATTGAAATGCAAATTTATGATTTTTATCACTTTTTATGAGTTAAATCAACTTCAGTTTATGATTCTATTGTATTTTAACTCAAATTTGCACTTTAAGTTCAAACTCCGCAGAACATAAATTCCAAGACATTACATGAATGCGTAACGAAATAACTTCATATCAGACTATCAACAATCGGGTTATTGCCGAATTCAAAGATAAAGGAAGCAAGTTCTTTGCTATCTCCTTTCCAGTAGCCAATAAACATGAATTTGACCTTGAACTTGCTGCAATAAAGGATGAATTCCCCAAAGCTACACATTATTGTTATGCATACAAAATCGGACATGACGGGAATAATTTCCGTATCAACGATGACGGCGAACCATCCGGTACTGCCGGAAAACCAATATTCAGCCAGATCGAATCTAACAAACTCACTAATATTGCAATAGTTGTGGTCAGATATTATGGTGGTACAAAACTTGGTGTCCCAGGTCTTATCCATGCCTACAAATCATCTGCAGCTATATCTATTTCAGAAAATACTGTCATTGTAAAAATTATTGAGAAAAACTTTCTTATCAAATTTGACTCATCACAATATAAACAAATGCAGGTGTGTATTGGTCAGCTAAAAAAAATAAGCTCTGACATAAGCTTCATTTCAACTTTAGAAGTTGCTGTAAATGTTCCGCTGGAAAGTATTGAAAATTTGAAAAAAATAGTCTTCGAAAATACTTTTGGCTATGCTTATGAAGGTTCGTCGTCAGCATTGCTTGAGCACATATTAATAGAAACAGAATGAAACTTATCGGTATAACAGGTTATATAGGTAGCGGCAAATCAACTGTCGCTAAAATTCTTGGGTTCCTGGGTGCTCTTATTTATGACAGTGATGCAGCCGCAAAGCGCCTGATGCACGAAAACCAGGATTTAATCAAAGCTTTAACCGACAGATTCGGAAAGGATATTTATGATGAAAAACTATGTATCCGTACTGAAAAATTAAGACAATTGGTATTTGGCAATGAAGCATTGAGAACAGCACTTAACAATATCGTTCATCCTTTTGTATATCTTGACTTTGATGATTTCAAACAGAAAAATTCTGAAGCAGAAATAATTGTGTTCGAATCTGCGATTTTGCTCAAAGGTTCAAATTATAATCAATTTCATTCCATAATTTTTGTGACATCACAAAAAAAATTATTATATTCAAGAATAATGCAGCGTAGCAAATTGACAAAAGAATTGATTGATAAAATTCTCGCTACTCAACGTGTAAAATTGTCTGATTTCAATAATAATTGTATCATTCGTATAAGTAATAATGAAAAACACTTACTTATACCACAAATAGTGAAAATCTTTAATTCTATAAAGAATCTGTGACACAATTCAGGTTTGAAAAATTAGTAATGACAGGTGTTTTCAAAAAAAAAATAGAAAAATCCGAGTTCATAATCTAAATTTGCACATGATCCCCAAAATCAAATTTTCACCCTAAGACCTACTGAAAATGTTAAAAATATCCATACGCAACGAGGTTGTTTCGTATGATTCTTTTTATTTATGTGAATAAACAAAACAGTAACATTACAAAAAGAATTGTTTGTGAAAGTTGTTTGCCCAAGTGAAGAATGTGAATTAATATATTAAAATTAGGCATAAATTTTGAAATATGTTAATAACATCTGTCATTATTCATTTTGAATAAGGCTAATTCTCACCCAAAATCCGACATTTTCTCAAAAATCGTAACTGCCTCGAAGTCCTTAAAATTAGTTAACTTAAAAAAAACAACCATGAGGCTTGATACTTCTCGGTCAATGTTAACATTGATATTCTTATTGGGCATTGTTTCATTAACAAATGCTACAACATCTTTTGCTATTTTGGGCAAAGATTTTAAAAATAATTCAACTACAAGTGTAAACAATAGCATCGTCGCTTGTGATATTGAATACACTGCTAATGTTGTGCACAACAAATGCTACAATGATAACTCAGGTTCGATATCACTCAATGTCACAGGTGGTACGCCTGGTTACACTTTCCAATGGTCGAACGGAGCATCCGGCAACCCAATTTCGAACCTGGCTGCAGGAAATTATTCTGTTACTATAGCGGACACCCAAGGTTGTACCAAGACAGGCACCATTAAAGTCAACAACGGGCCTCTCATATTTGTAAAAGCTTGGATTGAAAATGCAGACTGCTATACCGGTGCCAATGGTTCAATTGTGCTGAACGTTAATGGCGGTGCTATCCCATACACCTATCTTTGGAGTAATGGTGCTACTACTAAAGACCTCATTAATATTCCAGCTGGCAATTATTCTGTAACCATTAAGGATGCTAATGGATGTACAATAACTAAAAATTATACTGTCACTCAAAACAGCGATTTACAGGTAACCGGAGTTGTTAATCACCCAAGTTGCCAGCATCCGAATAGTGGTTCAATCATCCAAACAGTAACTGGCGGTACATCACCTTATAATTATCAATGGTCAAATGGCGCATTAAGCAAAGACTTGGTAAACATCCCGGATGGGTCGTATTCTGTCACAGTCACAGACATCACTGGATGCTCAGTGGTAAAAAATTATATTGTCCTTTCACCATCTGATATCAATATCAGTGGTACAATATCGAATGCATCTTGCGGACTAAACAACGGATCAATAAATATTACTGTATCGGGTGGCACGCCAGGCTATTCTTATGCTTGGTCGAATGGTTCTTCTGCTGAAGACCAGAATAATCTCGCAGCAGGTAGCTACACGGTTACAGTTACTGATTCGAAGGGTTGTACGAAAACGGCAAGTTTCACCATTAACTCTACCAACGGACCTTCTGCTAACGGAACAGTTACCAACGTTTCTTGCTACGGTGGCAATGATGGTGCTATTGCATTAAGCGTTTCAGGTGGCACTCCGGGTTATTCATACAATTGGAGCAATGGCGCTACTTCTCAAAATATTTCAGCTCTCGCTGCTGGTAATTATTCCGTAACGGTTACAGATGCCAATGGTTGTACCGTGGTAAAATCATTCACCGTTACTCAGCCTGCTCAGATTCAGATTGCAGCGCAGACTGTAAATGCATCTTGCGGACTAAACAACGGATCAATAAATATTACTGTATCGGGTGGCACGCCAGGCTATTCTTATGCTTGGTCGAATGGTTCTTCTGCTGAAGACCAGAATAATCTCGCAGCAGGTAGCT
>JAIBCG010000055.1 GCA_019694295.1 Saprospiraceae bacterium | reverse complement strand
TTACCGTTTGCCCCGGCGAAGTATCTGCCTTAATTCTCTTAATTTCTGAATGGTTCAAAAAAAATGCTGAATATTAATGTTTCACAACAGCATACATCTTACATTTCACTAACAACTAACAACTAACCACTTACCCAAGCCGCGTGAAGGATAGGAGCCGGCACGAAGTAAGGCGGATAGCCTGACCCGACAGGGGCACGCCCAAATAAAACATGACATGTATTAATTGCCTGCAACCCAATCGATCAGGTAGGAAAAGATGGATGTTGCCCACCCGAAGAAGTCGGCCTGCTGTATATGATTGTTTTCGGCTTTGAAGCAGGGTTTGATAGGTGAAAGTTCGTCGATGAGGATGTTGCCGCGGTATGGTATGGTGACACCGGGGGCAAGGCAAGCCTCTAACAGGAGAAAGTGTACCTTAGCCTTGGTGTAGATCTGGAACTCGTACTGTTCCCAGTTGGTATGTTTGATGGCTTTGGTGCTTACCAGCAGCTGGTCCTTGCCACAGTATTCTTTGCTGCCCCAAATCTTAAGGCGCAAAGGGAGGTTGTAACCGACGTAGGTCTCTGACCTGGCCAGATATACAGAAAATGTGTAGCAGGTATTGGCTTCGAGTGGCTTTGACAAACGTTGGCCGATGCTTTCTTTGCTGCCGTTTTCGCGAGTGATGAGGCCGAGATAGCTCATGCCGTCTTGTGGTGCCTTGTTGACACCCCACACACCGGGCAATATGTCGGGAGTGGAGCCCGGTACGCAGGTGACCCATTTGTCGGGTATGGCAGCATTGCCCGGCTTCGATTCGAATGAAGGATTGCCAAGCGAGATCTGTCCGAAGCCAGACAAGCTTAACAGGCACAGCAAAATCGATGCGGTACATACTCTCATGATGCAAAGGTATGACATACTGATGGAAAACGGATGTATGTAAATAATAATATGTATATGTTGTGAATACTGAGTGAACTTGTAACTTAAAGCGGGGAGGTAGTGAAATTTTTAAAGAAAAAAGTTTACCTTGCAGAAAAATAAGTAGTTCATGCTCCAAAGGAATAATGTTATACTCATGGCAAGCGCCATCTGTCTGTGTCTATCGTGGGTGGCAGTCAAACAATTTGTAAAGCCAGATGCCTATGTGCAGGTAAAGAAACACAAAGGCAGGCCTTATGAGGATTTTTGGATGAAGCGAAGCTTTCCGTCGTTTGAGCCGGAGTCACGGGCTTATTTTCAGGCATTGGATGATGTGCGGGAGGCTATGCAGCTCAGAGGGAGCATTCCGGGTTTTGACAAGGAATGGACGACAGAAGGCCCGGGGAATATAGGCGCCAGAGTCAACTCCATAGCTGTGAATCCGGTGGATGAAAACACGATTCTGATAGGGTATTCGCACGGAGGTATCTGGAAGACAACGGATGGCGGACAAAACTGGCATCCGGTATTTGACGAACAATCGGCTCTTGCAATCGGTGATTTGGCTTTTGATCCTAAGAATCCGAATGTAGTATATGCGGGTACAGGTGATGTAAATATACCGGGTGGTGTATATACAGGCAATGGTGTGTACAAAAGCACTGACGGAGGAGAAAGCTGGGAGCCATCGGGTCTGGAGGAGACGGCCATCATATCAAAAATATGGGTGGACCCTACAAATAGTGCAGTGGTCTTTGCTTCGGGAATGGGAAGCCCGTTTGTGAAGAATACTGAACGCGGGCTATACAAAAGTATCGACGGTGGTCAGAACTGGCAGAAGATACTCTTTGTTAATACTTCTACCGGAATCATTGATTTTGAGGTCAACCCTCAGAACCCGGATTATATCTATGCTGCGGCCTACACACGGATACGCACCAACTACGAGAGCATCGTATCGAGTAAAGATTGTTCGGTATGGCGAACCATTGACGGAGGGAAGAACTGGACACAACCCGGCAATGGTCTGCCGCTTGGTGGCAGCCATTCGAGGATTGGGCTTGCGATGTGTCCTACTGACCCTTCGAATGTATATGCCATGTATGTGAGCAGTGACCTCGATCTGGAAGCTATATACAAAACAACAGATGCGGGCAGTACATGGGCTGAAGTGCCGACTTACGACACCGGTGTACCTGAAGGTCAGATGGGTGGATTTGGCTGGTATTTTGGCAAATTGGGTATTGACCCGAACGACTGCAACACGCTTCACCTCCTCGGTGTAGATATGCAGAGTACTTTTGACGGTGGTGCAAGCTGGGTAGAGTCTGTGCCACCCTGGTGGACCTATGAAGTACATGCCGACAAGCACGATATAGCATATACAGCCTCCGGCAATGTGTTGCTCGGTACAGATGGAGGTCTGTACAAAACGTCTGACTTCAATACCTGGGAGAAGATTGAGAACAATCCGACATCGCAGTTTTACCGCGTGGCCTGGAACCCACACCAGCCCGATTTTTATTATGGCGGTATGCAGGACAATGGAACTTCGGGAGGTAATGCTGCCGGTATTAATAGCTGGGAGAGGCTGTTCGGTGGTGACGGGTTTCAGCCGAGGTTCAATCCGGTTGATCCGAACAATTATTACTTCGAGACACAGAATGCCGGCATCTACGGAACAGAAGACGGACAGAGCTTCTATGACCTGATAAATGAAGACAATGGTGTGCCGGATGTTGAACGCCGCCATTGGGATGCACAGTATATTTTAAGTCATTTCGATCCGGATGTATTATATTATGGTGGTGAAAAAATGTACAGGAGCCATGACAGAGGACATACCTGGACAGCCATATCAGACAACCTGACCGGTGATCTGAAATATCTGAAAGGTGTACACATAATTTCGTCATTGGATGAGTCTCCTTTGGATTCGAATATTCTGTACGCAGGAACAGGTAACGGATACCTGTGGTGTACCAAGGATGGCGGTGTTAGCTGGGATACTGTACAGCAGAACGGTCTTCCGGAGCGGTATCTGACTTCGGTGCATGCTTCACCGACATTAAAGAATACGGTATATGTCACCTTTACAGGATACAAGTTTAATGAACTCATACCGCATGTGTTTCGCTCTGATGACAATGGGCAGACCTGGACTGATATAAGCGGCGACTTGCCCGGTATAGGCATCAACGACATATTGATTATTGAAAATGAAAAAGACAAGGTACTGTATGTAGCTACGGACGGAGGAGTATATGGTACAGTTAACGGAGGATTGAACTGGGAGCGACTCGGTACCAATATGCCTGTAGTACCCGTACTTGACATTGATGTGGATCCGGTAAACAAGAAACTCATAGCAGGAACCTATGCCAGATCAATCATGACTTACCCAATAGGCAGCATCACCGCTGTAAGTGAAAATATATCGGAAGCAGAAATTCTTACCGTTTTCCCGAACCCAATCAGATCAGAATTGTTTTGGAATCTGACCAATGGTGCCGGCCAATACGACGCTGTGATACGAGATACAAAAGGGATGATAGTGAGAAAAATGGAGGGCCAGGCTAAACAGGGTAATATGAATATTGATGTATTGGTGCCCGGTATTTATGTTTTTTCGTTAGAATCAAGCACACGAAAGTATATAAAAAAGATAGTAAAGCATTAAACAACAATAAGGAGGCATGATATGGAGTTAATTCTGGTAGCAACATTTCTCATTGGCTATGCACTTATAGCATTCGAACACAGTATAAAGATTGATAAGGCAGTTCCGGCCATCCTTACCGGTGTAATCTGCTGGGTGATATACATCTTTTCGAGCAATGATACCCATCTTGTAAACGAACAGCTTCTTGAGCATCTGGGCGAAGTATCGGGTATATTGTTTTTTCTGATGGGAGCCATGACCATAGTAGAGTTGATAGACCTTCATGACGGATTCAGGGTCATCACAGACAGAATAAAGACCAAGGATAAAAGGAGGTTGCTTATATTATTTTCGGTGATTGCATTTTTCCTGTCAGCTATACTTGACAACCTTACCACGGCAATCGTAATGGGTTCGATGCTTGGGAAGATACTTGATGACCGAAATGACAGACTTTATTTTGCAAGTATCATTATCATTGCAGCCAATGCGGGTGGTGCATGGAGCCCGATAGGTGATGTTACTACCACCATGCTATGGTTGGGCGGGCAGATTACTACCTTCGGAATCATACACAAAGTATTTATACCGAGTGTGGTATCGTTGTTAGTGCCCCTTCTGCTGATGCTTAGGATGGTAAAGGGAAAGGTAAAACCAGTAGAAAGTAATGGTGAGTCGAGCATATCAGTACAGGACAGAAATACTATTTTTTATTCAGGCATAGGACTTTTGCTGTTTGTTCCGGTATTTAAGACGGTCACACATCTGCCACCGTTTATGGGTATGATGTTCAGTGTAGGTATAGTATGGATCATCAGTGAGTATCTTCATTCGAAAAAAGAAGTAGAGCAAAAGGAAAGCATATCCATCTTCCGTGCACTTGAGCGAATGGACATGCCGAGCATACTTTTTTTCTTTGGTATATTACTGGCAGTATCGGCACTTCAGTCTTTTGGGACACTGAACCATCTGGCAACCAGTATGAGTGAGCATATTCCTGACGAGCGCATATTGGTAACTATCATTGGGCTTATGTCGTCTATCTTTGATAACGTGCCTCTGGTAGCTGCCGTACAAGGTATGTACACTTTGAGTCAGTTTCCGACCGATCATTTCTTTTGGGAGTATCTGGCTTACTGCGCCGGTACGGGTGGGAGCATTTTAGTCATAGGATCAGCAGCCGGAGTGGCGATGATGGGAATTGAAAAAATTTCATTCTTCTGGTATCTGAAGAAAATAAGTATGATGGCATTGCTCGGATTCTTGGCCGGGGCAGGTGTTTCAGTTTTGTTAAGTTTTTATTTTCACATGTAAAGGCTGGTGCAATACTGAAACTACCGATAAAATACATGAGAATTCATACCTTATGCTTATGTTTGCAGATTGATTATGGCAGGCAAACGACAATATACAGAAACCAGTCACAAACCGGGACGCTTATATTCTACGATAAGCATGACCCTTGTGCTCTTTTTAGCAGGTCTGTTTGTGGTGTTTGTGCTCAATACGGATGATCTGATCAAAAACTTCAAGGAAAATCTTGAGCTGATAGTTGAAATCAAAACCGATGTACCACGTGATGAAGCCCGAAACCTTCTAAAAAAGCTGGAGCAGGGCGAATGCGTAAAGCTCGGTAGTGCATCTTTTATTACACGCGAAGAAGGCTTGTCGTTTTTGAAGAATCAACTTGGTCATGATGTGAATGTGCCGATAATCGAGAATCCCTTGTTTGATGTAATAAAATTCAATATTAAAGCCGAATGCATCAGGGAAGATAAAATGAAAGCCCTCATAGCTGAAATTAAGGCAAATCAGCAAGTAAATGAAGTATATTTTCCAATTGATCTGGTTTCGGGAATATCAGAGAACATCCGAAGAGGTTCGCAACTTTTCCTGATTCTGAGTCTTATATTTGGTATTATAGCGGTTATTATCATTCACAACACAGTAAAGTTGGCTTTGTATGCTAACCGTTTTAGTATCAAAACGATGGAGATGGTGGGTGCGAGTAGTGCTACTATCAAACGCCCATTCTTGTCTACTGCGGTAGGCATCGGTCTGTGGTCAGGGTTGTACGCATCAATCTTGTTAATTGGTTTGCTCATGTTCCTGGCACAGAAGTTTCCGGATTTTATAGCATTCAACAACACATACCGACTGCTTTGGATAGTGGGAGGGCTCATCCTAGCAGGAATTATTATTTCATTCATCATAACATGGTTTGTGATTAATCGTTATATTGGCAGAAAAATTGAATCATTGTATTAATTGAATATAATATGAGTAAGAGTAATCCAAAAAAAGTAGTAATAAGTAATACTCCAAGAGCAAAAGTTGAAACACAGGGTAGCCGAAAATCGTCATCATTTTTCGGGTCGAATGAAGAGTTGATTTTTAATAAAGAAAACTTCAAATGGACAGGTATCAGCCTGTTACTGATATTCATAGGGATGCTTCTGATGACTGGTGGCTCCATGCCAAACCCAGATACTTGGGACCCAAACATCATTTATTCTGCGAGAAGGACAGTACTGGCACCCATTTTTATACTCGGCGGGTTGGTATTGCAGATCTATGCCATATTTAAGTAAAATACGTTTGTACACGAAGCATATTTTATGACATTTATCCAGGCAATCATTATTGCTATAATAGAAGGTTTGACGGAGTTTTTGCCTGTGTCATCTACCGGACACATGGTCATAGTATCATCCATCATGGGTATAGCTGCTGATAACTTTGTCAAACTCTATGAAATAGTAATCCAATTGGCGGCTATACTTGCAGTGGTTGTATATTATTGGAAGAAATTTTTTGATTTCACCAAAATTCGTTTTTACCTGCTTCTGATACTGGCAACGATTCCTTCACTTGTGGTGGGATATTTTTTAAAGAGCCATGTTGAAAAAATGCTTGAGAGCCCGCTTGTGATAGCGTGCATACTTTTACTTGGTGGCGTCGTATTGTTATTTATTGATAAATTTTTTACTCAAAATACCATTCAGACTGATACCAAAATGACAACCGGCAATGCAGTTTTTATTGGTTTGTTTCAGACATTATCCATTTTGTTGCCAGGCCTTAGCAGGAGTGCAGCCACCATCATAGGCGGTATGCAGCAAGGGTTGACAAGACAGTTTGCAGCTGAGTTTTCGTTTTTTCTGGCTGTGCCTACCATGTGTGCAGCTACCGTCAAGAGTCTGTATGATGTTTATAAAAATACACCTGAAGTGCTAAACACGGATAACCTTGACATATTGCTTGTCGGGAATGTGGTATCTTTTGTAGTAGCCTTCATGGCCATTAAATATTTTATTGAATATTTGACGAAGCACGGCTTCCGGATTTTCGGTATTTACCGCATCATTCTGGGTGCACTTATACTTATCCTTCATTTTGCAGGCGTAAAATTATTCGTACATTGATGGCACACAGTACTACTCCAATTCTTGAAGAATTTCTGGAATCGCAGGTACTCCTGATCGATAAACCCCTTGACTGGACATCATTTGATGTGGTAAACAGGCTAAGGATAGCATTGTGCCGTAAGCTGAAGGTTAAGAAGCTTAAAGTAGGTCATGCGGGCACACTTGATCCAAAGGCTACCGGGTTGCTGATCATCTGTACCGGCAAAGCTACCAAACGCATCACCGAATTTCAGGATCAGGCAAAGACTTATACAGGTCAGATATTCTTGGGTGCGACCCGGCCTTCGTATGATTTGGAAACAGAGGTTGATGCACAATACCCTACAGATCACATTTCGGATGAAATGATCCAATACACAACTCAATCATTTGTCGGCATACAACAACAGATGCCACCTGTATATTCGGCCATCAAGCAAGACGGCAAACCTGTATATAAAAAAGCACATAAAGGAGAAGGTGATACCGTAGTGATGCAACCACGCGAAGTAATTATTTACGATTTCAACACATCTTCTGATGCTTTACCACTTGTGTCATTTGAAGTGAAATGTAGTAAAGGCACCTATATTCGTTCACTTGCCTTTGATTTTGGTAAAAAAATCGGTACCGGTGCATATTTGGCGAGCCTGAGACGGACAGCCAGTGGAGAATTTACAGTGGATGATGCATGGCAACTCGACGATCTTATTCGTTACATTGACCGGTACGAGCCTTCGGTTGTTGTCCGAACTTAAGTCTTACGTTGCTTTTTCTTCGCAGCCGGGAATAAAATATTATTAAGAATTAGCCTATAACCGGGCGAATTGGGGTGCAGGTCAAGGTCTGTAGGGGGGTCGTTAACCCTGTGCTGGTAATCTTCCGGGTCGTGGCCACCGTAGAATGTCCATTGCCCGTAGCCGAACTCACCGTGGACGTAACGCACTTCATTGAGCGCAGGAGTTTCACCCATCACCAGGATGCCGGGTTTTACAAATTGTTTTTTAAATGCTGTTGTCTGCCCCATAAATCCCTTTACAGTACGTGTGTGGTTTTGGGTCAACATGGTAGGTACCGGGTCCCACTTAGCAGAAAAGTCGAATAGTGTAAAATAATCGTTTTCAGCCTGTATGTTTCTCCCGTAGGTGTTGTCGATGTTAGAGAATTCGTATTCGTAAGGGTTGGTTACGAGCTGAAAATCATGGAATGCAAAGCACTTGTCAAAGGCGAGTTTGCTGTTCATGTTTGGGTCAGCTCCGTCGCCATCATACATTTCAGCACATATATCTACACCTTCGGCTGACAAAGCGATATCGTAGGAGTCAGTAGCAGAGCACATTGCAAACATAAACCCACCACCGCCAACGTATTCTTTTATTTTTTTGGCCACAGCGAGTTTGCATTGAGAGACTTTATCGAAACCTAAACTGTGGGCGAGTGCTTCACTTTTTTCTTCCATAATCTTATACCATGCAGCTGTATGGTAGCTTGCATAAAACTTGCCGTACTGGCCGGTAAAATCTTCATGGTGCAAGTGCAGCCAGTCATACTCGGCAAGTTTGTCTTCCAATACTTCGCGGTCATATACTACATCGTATGGTATTTCGGCATAAGTGAGTACAAGCGTAACGGCATCATCCCAAGGCTGTATTTTTTCACCCTGATCGTTAAAGTCAGGTGTGTAAACACATATTTTTGGTGCTTTTTCAAGCTTCATTACTTCCTCATTTACTTCGGGGTTCGATATTTCCTGACGGATGTTAGCAAATTCGCCATCAGAGATGACTTTGTAACTCACACCACGGGTTTTGCATTCTGCCTCAAATGAGGGAATTGACCGAAATGCAAAACTGCCTCCCTGGTAATTCAGTAACCAATATGCTTCTGCTCCATTCGACAAAACCCAATAAGTGATACCGTATGCCTTTAGATGATTTTTCTGTGATTCATCCATCGGAACCAATATGTATGCCGAGTGTGCCCATGTCTGAAATGCTAGAAAAAAGATACCGAAAAGTATTTTGCGCATGGTTGTAAATAATTCTTGTTAGATGATTAAACGTTAATTGTACTTTGTTGTTCATAATACGAACGTGGTCGCCCTAATGTTATTGGCAGTAGAGATGTTTTTAACACAAGGGCAACTAAAAAGGCTTTTTTGCGTTTTTACTCTGGTCGGGAAAAAAGATAGTTTTTTAACCCAGATAACGCATTAGGAATTTAAACGAAAATGATTAGTACAAAAAATCCATAAAAAGTGATAAAAGCATAGTGAACTATGGTTTTTGAGCTTTTGAAATGGATTTGAAGTAATAATTATTTACAGTAAAGAGCCTAAAGCGTTATCTGGGTTAAACACTAATAGTGCCCAAACATCTGTTTTAAACACAATATGGTATTACAGCTGCTCAATATAACATTTCAATATCCGGTTTGGTATTTCATTCTTTGCCTTGCCTTTGCAGGTATAGGATCAGCAATACTCTATTATGCTTTCGACCAGTTTCAGGGACAACCAATGTGGCTACGAAAAGTACTTGCAGCACTACGTTTCATCGTACTGTTTTTGCTTGCAGCTTTGTTGCTTGCTCCGGTGTTGAAGTCAAAAAAAACTGATATCAAGAAGCCGGTCATCGTGATCGCCCAGGACGTATCAGAATCGGTAACTGCTGATTTAAAGGACGGGGATCAGGCAAAATATCTCGAGCAGGTAAAGCAACTTGCATCTTCGTTTGGTAAGGATTATGATGTAAAAACCTACAGTTTTGGTGAAAAATCAAGGGAAGGTCTCGCCGAAAAATTTTCTGACAAATCAACTGATATTTCTGAAGTCCTGACTACTGTAACGGATATCTACAACAACCAGAATCTGGGTGCTATCATTCTCGCCACAGACGGTATCAACAATCAGGGTAGTGATCCCGGCTATACAGCAGGCCTCATTAATGTTCCGGTTTATCCGATAGCACTCGGTGATACTATCCCCAAAAAAGACCTTTATATTAAGAAGGTTTACCACCATGATATTGCATATCTGAAAGACAAATTTACCATACAAGCCGATATTGCAGCCAGGAACTGTCAGGGAAAATCTACACATTGGCAACTAAGTAGGATAGACGGAAAAACATCCCAAATACTTCAAAAAGGCAATCTGACAATCGACAACAAGGATTTCTTCAAATCGGTCGATATGGTGCTTGATGCCGATAAACCCGGTGTTCAGCATTATAGGATAAGTCTTAGTAAAGTAGATGGAGAAATGACCACCGTCAATAATGTGAAGGATTTTTACGTTGACATCATCGACTCGAGGTTAAAGATACTCATTCTGGCAAATGGCCCGCATCCGGATATTTCTGCCATACGTCAGGTGATTTCTACCAACCAAAATTATGTGGTAGAGACTTCACTCCTTGCGGATTTTAAAAAGAAAGTTACTGATTATGACTTTGTCATTCTCCATCAGTTGCCGTCAAGGAACAGTGATGTCAGCAATATTCTGCAACAGCTCGATGCCGCCAAGAAGCCACGTTTGTTTGTTGTGGGTACGCAGACGGACATTTACAAATTCAATAAAATTCAGTCATTGTTGACCATTAACGGTGACGGGCGCAATACCAATGATGCACAGGCGTCGCTCGTTCAGAATTTTGGTCTTTTTACGCTTGATCCGTCTGTCAGCCAGGCCATTGAACAATTTCCACCATTGACTACCATGTTTGGTGATTATAAGCTTACAGGCAATGCAAGCGTTTTGCTTATGCAGAAAATTGGTAAAATCGACACCAATTATCCTCTATTGATGTTTGGAGAATTTAATGGTATCAAGACCGGAATACTGGCTGGTGAAGGCATCTGGAAGTGGCGACTGTTTGATTATCTGCAGCGTCAGAATCACAATATCATTGACCAACTCATTGATAAGAGCATTCAGTATCTATCTGTGAAGGAAGATAAAAGGAAATTCAGGGTGACAATGCCTAAGAATATTTTCCTTGAAAACGAACAGATCAGCTTCGATGCTGAAGTCTATAATAATTCTTATGAGCTCATCAATGACGGTGATGTATCTATGACCATAAAAAATGAAAACGGTAAGGAGTTTCCATACACATTCAGCAAGACAGGAAAATATTTTAACCTGAATGCAGGATATTTTCCACCGGGGGCATATAGTTTTGTAGCGAAGACTTCCGGCATAGGAGACAAGCTGATATTCGAAGGAAAATTTGAAGTACAACCGGTACAGCTGGAACTCTACGAAACCACAGCCAATCATGGACTGTTGAAATTGCTTGCGCAGTCAACTAGTGGACAGATGGTGTATAAGGATGAAATGGACAAACTTCATAATCTGGTTGTTTCATCCGACAGGTTAAAGCCAGTTCTTTATCAATCGAACATTACTCAGCCTGTCATCAACCTCAAATGGCTGTTCTTCTTACTACTTGCCCTTTTGTCGGCCGAGTGGTTTATGAGAAGGTATTATGGAAGTTATTAATTTGAAATAATCGTTATGAAATTAGATATTCTGGCCATCGGGGTACATCCGGATGATGTTGAATTGTCATGTGTCGGTACGCTGCTTCATTACATCGACCAAGGTAAAAAAGTAGGCCTGCTTGACCTCACCAAGGGCGAACTCGGTACACGAGGCAATGCACAGCTTCGCACTCAGGAGGCAATGGAATCGGCCAGGCTGATGGGTGCTACAGTCAGAGAACAGCTCGATCTGGCAGACGGATTTTTCGAAATCAACAAAGAGAGTATCCTGCCGATTATTGAAGTTATAAGACGTTACAGGCCGGATATCGTGTTTGCCAACAGCAACAGCGACCGCCACCCCGACCACGGGCGTTCGGCAAGACTCGAAGATGATGCCTGTTTTTACTCCGGGCTCAGGAAGATAGAAACCATCGACAAGCTGACCGGACAGCCACAGGAAGCATGGAGGCCAAAGCTGGTGCTGCATTACATACAGGATTATCATCTTGTGCCCGATTTTGTATTCGATATTACGCCATATTTCGACAGAAAAATCGAGCTGATTAAGACCTTCCGCTCTCAGTTTTACGACCCTGATTCAGCAGAACCCGATTCGCCAATTTCCGGCAAAGATTTTTTGGAGTTCAATGCTGCCAGATCACGAGACTTCGGTCGTCCGGCCAATATGACCTTTGCTGAAGGTTTTCAGGTCAACCGACTATTTGGCGTCAAGGATATTTTTGATTTGGTGTAGTGTGAATATTGGAAAAGTACATGGGTGTGGATTATGGTGTTGCATAACATGAAAATGCTGCCATTTCAATGGCTGAACATCCTCTGAGAAGTACCCGACTCTCCGAATGAAGATGATTAGCCTTTCTCTACAAACATTTCCTCAAAACAACTCACCGGATATTCCTTGCCCTTGTATCTGAAAGTTTTCAAGAACGGGTTTACTTCTATGGTATAGCTCTTTAGTCCGTCAGGATAAATTTTGAATGTAATATTGAGTACATCACCGACCTGTGTAATACCAATGATGTCAAAAAAACTGATGAATGGTAGTATTTCTTCATCTGTTAATTGATTGCGCAAGGCAAACCCATTAACCCAAAGCGATTCTCTAAATTCATTCAGCCCTGTCAGCAACTGTATTTGTCCGTCGAAGAAAGATTGGGATTCAATCCGGTTCATTTATAAACCTGTTACATTTTTTTCTCCACTTGAGTTTTTCCATACCCAAACCTATATCCGACAGTAGCTTGGCCGGTACCAGTAATATTAGTTTCAGAGTAGTAACCATAGCTCCGTTCAGGATTTAAGATTCTGCCTATACCGGCACCCAGCTCGAAAGTGACTCCTCTACGCGACAACCATTTGTAGCCTGTATAGAAGCCAAGGCCAAAGTATGCATCCGGTACTATGAACTGGCCGAACATACCTATATGAAAACCGTCATTGCCCTTTTTAGGTGAAAAATAATATTTACCCAAAACCGAAAATAAACTTATATCCTCTTCAGGTATGAAAATGACACCCGGCTCAATACCTATATCTTCATTTACCAAAAATTCTCCGTTGATCTGCCAAACGTTGAAAGGCATAATAACAGGGTTTATCTTAAGTTCGAATTTTTGGGCAAAGCCAAACTGAACTGAAGCAGAAATGATGAGGAGCAAGAATAGTTTTTTCATTCTTTAATAGGTTTAATATTTGTTAAGATTAAAACGAATATCCTTAGCAAATCGTTGCCTTTAAAGTAAGCTATGACCCCGTTTTTTATTAATACGATACTATGTCTGTATAACTCCCGGATTGAACCGTTCGACCGGAGCGTGGTTGGCCATTTCTATACCCATAGATATGATTTTTCTGGTCTCGAGTGGGTCGATGATGGCATCTACCCACAGTCTGGATGCAGCATACGTGGCTGTTGTTTGGTCATCGTATCTTTGCTTAATCTTGTCGTACAATTGTTGTGCTGCTTCTTCATCTGCTTCTTTCCCACTGGCTTTGAGTGAAGCGAGTTGTATTTGCAGGATAGTCTTAGCTGCTTGTGCACCACCCATTACCGCTATTTTTGCGGTAGGCCATGCTACAATGAGGCGTGGGTCGTAGGCTTTACCACACATGGCGTAGTTGCCCGCGCCATAGGAGTTGCCTACTACAATGCTGAACTTCGGTACAGTAGAGTTGGCTACAGCATTCACCATTTTGGCTCCATCCTTTATGATTCCACCATGTTCTGATTTTGAGCCAACCATGAATCCGGTGACATCATGCAGAAAAACCAGTGGTATCTTCTTTTGATTGCAGTTCATGATGAATCGTGCAGCCTTGTCGGCTGACTCACTATAGATGACACCGCCTATCTGCATTTCGCCTTTGCCGGATTTTACGATTTTGCGGTCGTTGGCGACGATTCCTACTGCCCAGCCGTCTATTCTTGCATACGCGCAAATGATGGTTTTGCCGTATTCTTCCTTGTAATAGGTGAGTTTGCTGTCATCTACCAGACATTTGAGCAACTCTGTCATGTCATACGGTTTGGCAGTAGCAGGGTAGAGACCGTAGATACGTTTCGGGTCAGTAGCGGGTATAGCAGGTTTTATTCTGTCAAAACCAGCCTTATCCGGTGCTCCGATTTTGTCCACAAGGTCTCGGATGGTGTCCAGACAAGTTTTATCATCCGGCATTTTATAATCGGTTACGCCTGATATTTCGCTGTGAGTAGTGGCGCCACCGAGTGTTTCCTGATCAATATCTTCCCCGATAGCTGCTTTTACGAGGTATGGGCCTGCCAGGAATACCGATCCGTTTTTTTCGACAATGAGTGCCTCGTCAGACATGATAGGCAGATAGGCACCTCCGGCAACACAGCTGCCCATGATCGCTGCTATCTGTGGTATGCCCATACTTGACATTCTGGCATTGTTGCGAAATATCCGTCCGAAATGTTCCTTGTCGGGGAATATTTCATCCTGCATAGGTAAGAAAACACCCGCACTATCCACGAGATAAATGATTGGTATTCGGTTTTCCATGGCAATCTCCTGTGCACGTAGATTCTTTTTTCCTGTAATCGGGAACCAGGCACCGGCTTTCACAGAGGCATCATTGGCTACCACGATGCAAAGCCTGCCTTTGATGTACCCAAGGAATATGACTACACCTCCTGCAGGGCAGCCTCCTCCTTCTTCATACATCCCATATCCAGCAAAGCCGCCTATTTCTATGTATTCACGGTCTTTATCGAGCAGATATTCTATGCGTTCACGTGCGGTCATTTTGCCCTGGCTTCGTATTTTCTCCAGCCTTTTTTCCCCACCTCCTTTTTCTATCACCTGCATTAAGCGCTTGATACGACTTACTTCAAGCTTGAGGCTGTCTTCATTTTTAGATACTTCAATGTCTATCTTGTTTTCCATGTGTACCGGATGTATTTTTCTGCTTCTAGTAAAAAGCAATATTGAGTTGTTATAATAATACTACAATAATAAGTATATTTGTTCAAAAGCAAAGAACAATGGCCCAAAAAGATGAAGAATTTATTCGTTATGTGATTAATCTGGCTGCAGACAATGTATTAAAACATGGCAACGGACCGTTTGCAGCTATTGTGGTAAAGGATGGTAAAATAATTGGCGAAGGTAACAATAGTGTAACAAATAACTTCGACCCTACTGCACATGCCGAAGTGGTAGCTATCAGAAATGCATGTGAACATCTGAAATTTCATCAGCTTGATGACTGTGTACTGTACACTTCATGTGAGCCTTGCCCTATGTGTTTCGGAGCTATCTATTGGGCACGCCCTGAGCGGGTAGTATATGCAGCTACTAAAAAAGATGCTGCTGAAGTAGGTTTTGATGATGCGTTCATATATGAAGAACTGAAAGTTGGCCAAAGCGAAAGGAGAATAGAATTTACTGAAATAAATATTCCCGAAAAACTTTTGCCTTTTGTGAAATGGGCAGAAAAACCTGATAAAATCCTTTACTGATAATGTTCTGCTAACCAATAACAATGAAATATTTACACATATCATGAATGCCCTGTTTGACTGGCTAAAATATTTGGAGCACATCGTGCTGTTTAAACTCGGAGAACATTCCTTCACTGTTGGAACTTTGTTTTATCTAGTGCTTTCACTGTGGATACTGTTCTACCTGACTGGTTTGTTGAAAAAATTGCTGATTAACAAAATATTTTCAAAGTTCCACATGGATTTTGGAGTAAGTCAGGCAATTGCTACACTCATCAGATATTTTCTGGTGATGATAGGTGCCATTATCATCATTCAGACTTCCGGGATTGACCTCAGTACGGTCGGCTTGCTTATTGGTGGTCTTGGTATCGGTATTGGGCTTGGTTTGCAGAATATAGTCACTAACCTAATCAGTGGTATCATTATATTATTTGAGCGTCCAATAAAAGTAGGTGATAGGGTAGAAGTAGGAGGAATACTCGGTACAGTAAAGAAAATTTCGCCGCGATCTACTACCATTCTTACCAATGACAATGTAGCCATCATTGTACCGAATGCCGAATTCATGACCACGCATGTAATTAACTGGAGCCATAACGATGACAAAATTAGATTTCATGTTTCGGTCAACATCCATTTCGAAACCGATTTTAACCTGGTGAGCAATTTGTTGCTTGAGATAGCAAGTGAAAATCAAGATGTGCTGGACGACCCAAAACCCGATGTACGGCTTGAAGAATTCGGTGATCATGGAATACGCTGCACTTTGCTTGTGTGGTCGAGCTCGTTGCTTCACCGCCAGGGCAAACTAAAAAGCAACATCAATAAAGCAATTTACAAAAAATTCAAAGAGCATGGCATTGAGATACCTTATGCTCAACGCGAGCTAAGGCTTAAATCTAGGCCTGGTGATGATTTTCAAATAAACAGTGATTAGTTTTTTAATAAATACGTGGTTATTTAAGATGTTTTTGTCTTTTTATTGTCAATTGAAGCCATTGCCTGTTGGTTAAATTTGTTATATCCCTTTGGGAATCTTAATTTTGCAGCCTGAATTTTCAAAATATTGCAAAATACAATATCCAAACTATGTCAAACATAAAATCCGGAATAGAACTGATGGCACCCGCCGGATCGTTTGAGTCGATGATGGCTGCCATTAAGGCAGGATGCAACTCAGTATATTTTGGCGTTGAGCAGCTTAATATGCGTGCGAGGTCGAGCAATAATTTTACTCTTGAAGATCTGAAGGAAATTGCCCGCATAGGGAAGGAAAACAACGTAAAAACATACCTGACACTCAATACCATCTTGTACGACCACGACATCAAGCTTATGAAAAATATAGTCGATGCTGTGAAGGAAAATGGCATTACAGCCATCATAGCAGCTGACCACGCTGTGATGAATTACGCAAAGAAGATCGGCGTAGAGCTTCATATTTCCACACAGGCCAACATCTCGAACATCGATACCATAGAGTTTTATGCCAACTTCGCTGATGTAGTCGTTATGGCACGCGAACTAAGCCTGATGCAGGTGGCCGATATAACACGTGAAATAAAACGCCGGAACGTCACAGGACCGTCTGGAAAATTGGTAGAAGTGGAGATATTCGCACACGGAGCTTTATGTATGGCAGTTTCGGGCAAATGTTATATGAGTCTGCATTCGCATTACGCTTCTGCCAACCGTGGAGCGTGCATACAGAATTGCCGCAGGAGTTATGTTGTAACCGACAAGGATGAAGGCATAGAGTTTGAAGTTGACAACGAATACATTATGTCTGCCAAAGATCTCAGCACAATCGGATTCCTCGATCAGATTCTGGATGCCGGTGTATCTGTATTAAAATTGGAAGGACGAGGCCGTTCTGCCGATTATGTCTATACGGTTACCAAATGCTACCGCGAAGCCATTGATGCCTATCAGAACGGAAGCTATTCGCGGGAAAATGTCGCAAATTGGGAAGCACGGCTGGCTACTGTGTTCAACCGCGGTTTCTGGGACGGATACTATCTAGGTCGGAAGATGGGTGAGTGGAATGACGTTTACGGTTCGAAAGCAACAAAGAGGAAAATTTATATTGGCAAAGGAATAAAATTCTTCGAAAAAGCATCGGTTGCAGAATTCAAACTAGAGACACACAGTCTGTCAGTAGGAGATGAGATTATGGTCACTGGCCCTACAACGGGTTATATTGAAGCTAAAGTTTCTGAGATACGCATCAACGATCAGCCGGTCGAAAAAGTGAACCGAGGCGAGCAGTTCAGCATACATTTA
>JAIBCG010000054.1 GCA_019694295.1 Saprospiraceae bacterium | reverse complement strand
TTCCGATCTTTCCTTCCATTTGGGCCACCTACTACCATTACTATAAAATCGTCGTTTCCTTTATATACTTGTTGGTTACCAACCGGGGGTTTTAGCAGATGACGGTGTTCGTCAATCCATTTTTTTAGATTAAAAGGTTTTGCAATGCTCATATTGAACTGTATTTTTGGTTGAAGTCAAAATATTCTTGTAAGACAAATTTACTATTTAATTTTATAAACCTAAGGTAGCAGGTATCAATTCTTTATATTTGTGTAGATATATAAATTAAAACGCGATGAATCTATCTTTATTGGGTAAAAATGCACTTGTTTGCGGCGGTAGCCGTGGTATAGGAAAAGCTTCGGCCATTGAGCTGGCGCTGCTTGGAGCAAATGTTACCTTACTGGCCAGGACAGAAAGTGCACTTCAGGCGGCAGTGTCAGAACTTGATTGCACGCAGGGTCAGATACATGATTACCTGGTGGTTGATAGCCAGAATGAAGCCGAAATAAGAGAAATAATAGGAAACATAGTCAGTAAGCGTCACTACAATATTCTAGTGAACAATACGGGTGGTCCACCGGCCGGTGCTGTGACGGAGGCATTGCCACAACAGTTTGAGCTGGCATTCAGGCACCATTTAGTAGCTAATCATGTGATTTCTACATTGTTGATTCCCGGGATGAAAGCAAGTGGATATGGCCGGATTATCAACATCATTTCTACAAGTGTAAAGCAGCCACTTGAAAATCTTGGAGTGTCGAATACCGTACGGGGGGCAGTAGCCAATTGGTCAAAAACCCTTGCCAATGAAGTGGCACAATTTGGCATTACGGTAAATAATGTACTACCGGGAGCTACTCGTACGGAAAGGCTTGAAGAGATAATAATGAATAATGCTGCCAAATCGGGCAAAACGCCTGATGAAGTAGCTGCACAAATGCAAAGTGCTGTACCGATGAAGCGTATTGGTGAAGCACAAGAGATAGCTGCTGCTGTAGCTTTTCTGGCCAGCCCGGCAGCATCTTATATCACAGGCATAAATGTACCGGTAGATGGAGGACGCACCAAGTGCCTGTAAGTAAGGCCAATAAAACAATGGTTTCAGGTAGTAAGAAAGTGTTATTCGTATCGCAGTGCCTCAACCGGGTCGAGTTTGGATGCTTTGATGGCAGGATACATACCCGAAGCGATACCAACTATGAGACAAGTAATGACACCGAGTGTTATCCATACCCAAGGAATGAGAAAGCTGCCTCCCATGAATAGTGTGATAATATTACCAACCAGAATGCCTAAGATAATACCCACCATGCCACCCAACTGACAAATAATAATAGCCTCAGTCAAAAACTGAAACATTATATTCGAACGTTTGGCTCCGAGTGCTTTGATGATGCCTATTTCGCGTGTGCGTTCTGTAACGCTTACGAGCATGATATTCATCAGGCCAATGGCTGCACCCAGCAATGTAATCATACCTATTACTACGGCAGACATTCTGAGTTTGGTGGTATTGTCCTTCAATTCATCAACAAGTGCATCACTTTTTTGTATTTCAAAATTGTTTTCGTCTTTTATCTTGAGCATTCTTATATTCCTGAAAAGCCCGATAGCTGCTGATTCGGCATCTTGCATGGCGTCAGGTCGCAATACTTTTACTATGATGGGAATGTTCAGATTTGGAGAACTGAAATTGATACGGGCATTCTCAAAAGGTATCAAAACAGAGCGGTCGCCACTGAAGTTCATGGCAGAACCTTTGCTTTTGAGTACACCTATGACCCTAAAGCGGTGGCCGTTGACAATGACAGATTGCTCGAGTGCTTTTTCGGGGTTGCCCCTGAACAATTTTTTAACGATACCGTCCGTGATGATTGCTTTAAAATTGCCGGAGGCGATTTCGTGTTTAGTAAAATTCCTGCCGGCCGATAAATCATATCCTTTGACGTCGAGATAATTTTCGTCAATTCCGCTTATTTCTACATTCGGGTCTGTCTTTTTTGTTTCAAATTTTACTTGTGCACTTCGCGATCCCGGATATGTGATTGAAACCTTAGCCGGGAATTCGTAACGTTCTTTGAAACTCTGTGCTTGTTTTACGGAGACAGGGTCAGCTATTTTTTGTCTTCTGCCAAATCGTCTGCCTTGTACTTCATTGGTCTTTGGTTCGATTTCGAACGAATTGGCGCCCATGCCGGCAAAACTGTCGCTAAGAGAATATATAGTGCTGTCAATAGATGTAAGGATGCCTACCAGCGCCATAATGCCAAATGCTATGATGAGCATAGTAAGTACAGACCTCAGCAGGTTGGTTCTTACATTAGTAAAAGCCTGACGTAGTAATTCAAAAATTGACAACTTTACTGATTTTCAACAAATTTACAATATCAATAAATATTACATTTCATATTTCGATTAACCTTTGATTTAAATAGATATAAAAATTTCCATAAAAATTTAAATAAAATTTAGACTAATCTAAATAAATATTTATATTTGCATAAAATTGGAAAAAATGTTGAGTTTCATCGAAGAGAATTACATCAAATCGATATATAAAATTGCGGAAGCCAGTGGTGGTCCGGTAAGTACTAATTCGTTGGCCGAAAAAATGGGAATTAAGGCTGCAACCGTTACTGATATGCTGCGAAAGCTAAGTGACAAGTCATTCATTCATTATCAGAAATACCAGGGTGTCACCTTGTCGGAGAAAGGTAATAACCGTGCATTGCAGATCATCCGCAAGCACAGATTGTGGGAAATGTTTTTGGTACAAAAGCTTAATTTCGGGTGGGACGAAGTGCACGAAGTAGCAGAGCAGCTCGAACATATACAGTCAGAAAAACTGATACACGAACTAGATCGTTTTCTTGATTACCCTACCATTGACCCACATGGAGAGCCCATTCCTACTGCATCGCTGGAAATGAATCGTGAACCGGTATGGTATCTGTTCAACTTCAGAAAAGCTGATATACTGACAGTAGTGGGCGTAAGCGATGATTCGGCATTATTTCTCAATATGCTTGATTCGCTTGCTATCAGCTTAGGTTCTCTCATTGAGATTCTCGAATGTAATGAATACGATAACAGTTTTTTAATAAAATTGAATAACAAGGCAACTGTGCTTATAAGCCAAAAGGTGGCTCAAAACCTGATTGTACAACCTAACAACGACAGAAAATGAAAAAATCATTAGAAGAAGTAAATGCATCGGTCAATACCACGGCTATCCCTGGCAAATTGAAGAGGTTGCTTGCGTTTATGGGACCTGCTTATCTTGTTAGTGTCGGGTATATGGACCCCGGCAATTGGGCTACAGACATAGCAGGTGGAAGTCAGTTTGGGTACAAATTGCTTTGGGTGTTGCTTGCCTCCAACCTTATAGCGATGTTGTTGCAAAGTTTTTGTGCAAGACTTGGTATTGTCAGTGGTCTAGATCTGGCGCAGGCATCAAGGACGGCTTATCCGAGGTTTGTTAATTATGCATTATATGTACTGGCAGAGATTGCCATTGCTGCAACCGATCTTGCAGAAATATTGGGTATGGCCATAGGGCTTAACTTGCTTTTTGGTATTCCTTTGCTTTGGGGTGTGCTTATATCTGCATTGGATACATTTTTGCTTTTGTTCTTACTAAACCATGGTATCAAGAAGATAGAGGCATTCATCATTTCACTGGTGGCAGTTATTGCTTTTTGTTTTTTCATTGAAATGTTTCTTGTGCAGCCCGATATCCATGAAGTAGCAAAGGGTCTAGTACCCGGATTACCTTCCGGTGCTGCGCTGTACATTGCCATAGGCATCATAGGAGCAACTGTTATGCCACACAATCTGTATCTGCATTCGTCACTTGTACAAACCCGAAAGTTTGAAAGAAAGAGCCAAGACATCAAACAAGCTATCCGTTTCAATATTATTGATTCTGTCATCGCGCTCAATTTTGCATTTTTTGTAAATGCAGGTATTCTTATTCTGGCAGGTACGGTATTTTATGCATCCGGCAATCATCAGATAACAGAAATACAGGATGCACACAAGATGCTCGAACCGCTTGTGGGTAATAAGCTGGCGCCAATACTTTTTGCCATAGCTTTGATAGCAGCAGGCCAGAGCTCGACCATTACAGGCACCTTGGCCGGCCAGATAGTAATGGAAGGTTATCTTAACCTCAGGATACAGCCTTGGGCAAGAAGACTTATCACCAGATTAATTGCCATTATTCCGGCAGTAGCAGTCATCCTGATAAATGGAGAAGAAGGTACAGGAGACTTGTTGATACTGAGTCAGGTCATACTTAGTCTTCAGCTTGGGTTTGCGGTGATACCATTGCTTCATTTTGTAGGCGATAAAGCCTGGATGAAGGAGCATGTGATAGGTATGTTGCCCAAAATTGCAGGATGGATAAGTGTATTACTGATTGTTGCACTTAATATTAGGCTTGTATATGAGGAGCTCCATGGTTGGATGTCAACCGGGTCATTGGGTTTTTGGAAGGTTTTTGTACTTATTTTGGCCATAGCTGCATTGTGCCTTTTGTTTTATATTATATTGTTCCCGACCATTTCAAAGCAACGGAAACAAAAGCCCTTTATACATGCGCCTCTGCCACCGTTCGCGGTCAAATCCGTTAAATCTTATAAAAAGATAGCTATAACAGTTGACTTTTCGGCCTCGGATAATATAGCCATCAATCATGCATTGTCTCATGGCGAAAAAGGTGTTGAATATATGCTCATACACATCCTGGAGTCGGCGGGTGCATTTGTAGAGCAAGATTATATCAATGATGCGGAAGCAAAGCATGATCAGGATTTGCTTGACAGGTACGAAGCAGATTTGCGAAAAGCCGGATATCATGTAGTCACCAGACTCGGTTTTGGAAATCCGAAAAAGCAGATTCCGGCAATAGTTAAGGAATTTAATGCAGATTTGCTGATAATGGGTGCACACGGACATACAGCATGGAAGGATATGGTATTTGGTACCACCCTTGATGCGGTTAGGCACAGAGTGTCCATACCGGTTTTGATTGTATCAGAATAAGTTTGATCAACCCGTACTGCAATTTAGCAAAAAATGTTTTTGTTGGCACAAGCCTTGATGTTATTGATTGGCAAAAAAAGAAGCTTATGTTTCATAAAGTAAGACAGGAACACAACAATAGTTGAAATCATGGGTTAATTGTTGTAATTTTGCACCGGTTTTTTAATTATTCACATTATTCACAAAATATACAGATTACATGCAAGTAACTGAAAAACAACTTCCTTATAAAGTAAAAGACATGAGCCTCGCAGACTGGGGCCGAAAAGAAATAAAACTGGCAGAAGCAGAAATGCCCGGATTGATGTCATTAAGAGCAAAATACCAACATGACAAACCACTCAAAGGTGCCAGAATAGCTGGTTGTCTGCACATGACTATCCAGACGGCAGTATTGATCGAAACCCTTCAGGCTCTTGGTGCTGAAGTATCATGGTCATCCTGCAATATTTTTTCTACACAAGATCATGCAGCAGCAGCTATTGCAGCTACCGGAACACCTGTGTACGCATGGAAAGGTATGACCAATGAAGAGTTCGACTGGTGTATCGAACAGACGCTGCATGCATTCAAAGACGGCAAGGCACTCAACATGATTTTGGACGACGGAGGCGATCTTACCAATATGGTTTTCGATAAATATCCCGAACTCGTCAATGATATCAAAGGTATTTCTGAGGAGACTACCACCGGTGTACTCCGACTTTACGAACGTGAAAAAAACGGAACACTCAGCCTTCCTGCCATCAATATCAATGACTCTGTTACGAAAAGCAAATTTGACAATAAATACGGCTGCCGCGAATCATTGGTAGATGCTATACGAAGAGCTACAGACCTTATGCTCGCCGGTAAAGTAGCCGTAGTGGCCGGATACGGTGATGTAGGAAAAGGTTCTGCCGATTCACTCAGACGTGCAGGTGTAAGGGTAATCGTTACTGAGATTGACCCTATCTGTGCCCTACAGGCAGCTATGGAAGGCTATGAAGTAAAGAAAATGGATAACGCTGTGAAGGAGGCGGATATAGTAGTTACTGCCACAGGCAATAAAAACATTGTTGTTGACAGACATTTTAAGTCAATGAAGCACAACGCAGTTGTTTGTAATATCGGACACTTCGATAACGAAATAGATATGGCATGGCTCAATGAACATTATGGCCATACAAAAGATGTCATCAAACCTCAGGTGGACAAATATACACTTGACGGTAACGACATCATCGTACTTGCTGAAGGAAGGCTTGTCAACCTTGGTTGTGCCACCGGTCACCCATCGTTTGTAATGAGTAACTCTTTTACAAACCAGACCCTTGCTCAGCTTGAACTATGGGTAAACCATGACAAATACGACAACAAAGTATATGTACTACCAAAGCATCTTGATGAAATGGTCGCACAGCTACATCTTGAAAAGGTAGGGGTCGAACTCGAAACACTTACTCAGGAGCAGGCAGCATACATCGGCGTTCCGGTCGAGGGTCCGTTTAAGAATGATGCTTACAGATATTAATAGCTTGTAATTCGAATCTTTTTTAAAAGCCACTTGTTAACTTTAGCAGGTGGCTTTTATTCATAATGAAATGAAATATATTTCCGGGTTTTTCAAATTTCTGTTTATCCTACCTATCAGGTTTTATCAATGGTTTATTTCGCCTCTGTTGGGTCCGAAATGCCGATTTAATCCCACCTGCTCGCATTATATGGTGGGTGCCATTCAAGAATGGGGTGTGTTAAAAGGATTATGGTTAGGACTCAGGAGAATTTCCAGATGCCACCCATGGGGCGGATTCGGTGATGACCCTGTACCAGTCAATGAAAAGAACCAAAGAAAAAATACATAAATCAGACTTGGTATTGACCCAGATAACCAATTAAGAATTTAAACGAAAATGTTTCGTACACAAGAGCCACAAAAAGTGATAAAGGTATAGTGAACAATGGTTTTTGAGCTTTTAAAATGGTTGTTGAAGGAATAATGATTTGCAATAAAGCGCCTAATGCATATTCCGGGTTTAATAGCCTTGGCAGCTGATTTTGTTTTAAACCCATTCAATTTTCAGCTAATATAAAAAAAGATTGATTTCAGGAGCAAATATTCCATTTTAAATTAATTTTACGTTCTGAAATTTCTAAACCATCCCGATGAATGAAAAAGACTCCCTTTAACCCGATTTTCCTATTATTGCTTCTGCTGGTATTTCCATTTTGCAAATCAGAAAAAAAAGTTCAGGTCGATGTTGTCACGGTCAGGCTAGAGTCGGACCCTGACAGGTTGAATCCCATGCTTTCTTCTGTTGGTTTTGCTACAGATGTGTTCCGTTATATGTTTTATCCGCTGGTAGATATTGACCCGGCAACATTAGAACTCAAGCCCGTACTCGTTACAAACCTGCCGGTCAAATCAACCGTAAAAGGTGGTGAAAATGACGGACTTACATCATACGAATTCGAGATATTGCCGGAGGCCAAATGGGACAATGGCAGCGATATAACAGCTAATGATTTTATTTTTACATTAAAGGCAGTGTTCAACCCTGCAGTAGGAGCAGAACGTTGGCGTGCACTGCTCTCATTTATCAAAGATGTAAAGATTGATGAGAAAAATTCGAAAAAGTTTAAAGTGGTCACTACTGAAGACTACTTCTTGTCTGACCCGATACTTGGTTCGGTGAATATTTATCCGGAATACCTTTATGATCCCAATAAACTGCTCCGGACATTCAGCATTGCAGATCTTGTCAATCGCGAAAAATCTGCTCAACTGACAGATGACCCAAAGCTGAAGCAGTTTGCCGAATCTTTTACGGATGCAAAATACAGCCGCGATCCGAAGTTCGTATCAGGCGCAGGGCCATATATACTTACCGAATGGCAGACCGGACAACAACTGGTACTTGAAAAGAAACAAAACTGGTGGGGTGATAAGCTCGCCGGAAAATATCCGATGTTGACTGCTTATCCGCAAAAGCTTGTGTTCAGGATTATTCCGGATGAAACGGCTATGATGGGATTCCTCCGCGATGGTAGTCTTGATGTAGCCGGTTCTATTTCACCTTCTCAATACAACAACCTGAATGGTGATGCACAAATAACATCAAAGTACAATATTTTTACACCTACTGTCCTGCAATATTATTATTTTGCCATGAACAATAAGGATGCGATACTCTCCGACGTAAAAGTGAGGAAAGCCATAGCGCACCTGATGGATTTGGATGGTGCCATCGGTTTGCTGGATGGGCTGGGAGAACGTATTACTGGTCCTTTTCACCCAAGCAAGCCATACTATAATCACAACCTGAAACCCGTTCCTTTTGATATGAATACAGCTACAACCTTGCTGGATGAAGCCGGTTGGAAAGATACAGACAAAGACGGGATCCGCGATAAGGTAATCAATGGAAAACCCACTAAACTATCTGTAACTATTTCATTCGGAGCGAATAGTGATATAGGCAAAAAGCTGTCACTTATGCTACAGGAAAATGGTAAAAAGGCAGGAATAGACTTTGTATTGGACAGCCGCGAGATGAGTCAGGTAATGGGTGATGTGAAAGCCGGCAAGTTCCAGATGTCGCCACTTAAAAACAGGCTTGACCCACTGCCCGACGACCCGTTCAACTCGTGGCATAGTGCCACAGCTACAGGTGGTGGTGGTAACAGAGTTGGGTATTCGAATCCTGAAGCAGATAAAATTATTGAGAAAATCCGGACAGAATATAATGTAGCCGAACGCAATAAACTTTATGAGAAATTTCAGGAAATACTGTATAATGATCAGCCTGTTGTATTCTTGTTTGCACCAAAGGAGCCTGTTATTATCTCGAAGAAATTTCCGGATGCAAAGCCTACAATTATCAAACCTGGCTTTACTTTGAATTATTTTCACTAACTTCAACCCCATGTCAGCTTTTATCATCAAAAGACTGTTGTGGGGCATACCAACATTGCTGGTAATTTTACTTCTTTGTTTTTTGCTGCTTGACCATTCGCCTGGTAAGACGGTCGATACCTATATGAGTAATAATTTCGAAGGTGTCAAGTCGATGGAGAATGTAGAGGAATATGAATATTACTACATACAAAGCGTAAAAAAGCTCGGACTTGACAAACCGGCTTTTTATTTTACATTGACTAACAGGGCTATGCTCGATACCATAGGCCGTATTACATTTCTGCCGAAAAAGACTCAAGCTGAAAAGCTCTCAGCTACATCAGGCAATAAAAAGGCAGTTGGTGAATATTTTCATACAATCGACTACCTGCTTAACCAAGTACGCAGGCTCACCGATACGGTTTTTGTACAAAAAAATGAACTCACCCGCGAATTATATAATGCTAAAAAAGATGCTGATTATTCCGAAAAACTTGAGCAAATTTCTCAGACAATCGATGACAAAAACATTGCATCTCAGTTGAAAAATTTATTAGAACAACAAAAATATTTTGCAAGAAACAAACCATCCGCTAGTCTGCTGATACCGGCTATAAAATGGAACGGAACAGACAACAGATTTCACCTGATGCTTACAAGGCTTTTCTCAGGAGAGAAGAATATTTCACTCATTGACTCAAGACCGGTCTGGTTGAAAATCCGTGAATCGCTTCGGTTTACATTGGCTATCAATCTTCTAGCTTTTATATTATCGGTGTTTGTGTCATACAAACTGGCGATATGGCTGAGTATGAATGCTGGCAGACGCGTTGCGAGGTCGGTGAATAGCCTTATGTTTGTACTATATACTATGCCTGCATTTTGGGTAGGTTCGATGTTGCTGATGTTTTTCAGTAGCAGCACTTATGGGAGTATGCTCAACTGGTTTCCTCCGGGCGGTGTAGGTGACATCGGTCAAGGAGATAATTTTTTTGAGATTGTTGGTATCAGGCTACACCATTATCTGTTACCTGTGATTTGTATTTCATATCCGGTCATCGTTTTTCTTACGACCCATCTTAAAGATAGTATCAAGGATGCCTCCGGCAATCAGTGGGCTGTGACAGCAAGAGCCAAAGGATTATCTGAAGTATCAACCATAAAACGTCATGTGCTCAGGAATGCCATTTTCCCCTATATAACTTTACTTGGCAATATTATACCTTCCATTTTTGCAGGTTCGGTCATTATGGAAGTTTTGTTCAATATTCCCGGAATGGGCAGACTGGCCTACCAAAGCATCATCAGTCGCGACTGGCCTGTATTGTTCAATATCATTCTGATCAGCGGTATCATTACAGTACTGGCACAGATACTTACAGATATATTATACGCATGGCTCGATCCGCGAATAAATACAGGCAAATGAACAAGCAAGCTATAACATTTAAGTCAATGCCATTCAATATGAAAGTAGCTGTAGGATTTATCAGCTTGGTCTTACTTTTTGCCATAGCTGGCAGGTTTATTGCCAATGATGTGCCGATTTATTATTCTCATAAGGATTGGAAAGGATTTCCGGCAATGAACAAGACCTCCTTTTTGGCATTCAAACAAAAAAATGAAGATGTAGAGCCCGATTTTCAGATATTACCACTCATACCCTATTCGGCGACCTCGATTGACTATAAGCATTCGCTTTCGAAGCCCGGGCAGGACGTCGGCAGCAGGCATCTTCTCGGTACCGATACATTCAACCGAGATGTACTGGCAGGTATCATTTACGGTAGTAGGACAGCATTGTTAATCGGTATTTTATCAAATATATTAGCTGTGATATTTGGTCTTTTTCTTGGGAGTCTCAGCGGGTATTACAGCAGCGTTGGCGTCGTGACAGGCAGACAGAATTTTATTTTTCTTTTAATGATAGAAATACTGCTCGGGTATGGTCTATTGTATAATCCTTATGTATCTGTATATATCTATAATACTCAGGTAAGGCTTCTCTTGTTCTTCATACTCACGATTCTGTCGGTTTACATGTTATTGAGGCCTCAGAGAAAGAATTTTCGTCTAGATATAGATTTATTAATAACCAAATCGGTAGAAATTTTCCAATCAGTACCAGGACTGCTTCTGTTGTTAGGCATATCGGCCGTGACAGGTACGATGGATGTGGTGAAACTCACATTACTTGTCAGTTTATTGAGGTGGCCAGGTATTACACGCCTTGTGAGGGGAGAGGTTATCAAGGTGAGGCAAAGTCAATTTATCGAAAGTGCAAAGTCGCTTGGAGTAACAGATTGGAGGGTAATAGCTAAACACATTTTGCCCAATATTACCAGACAGATTATTGTAGCATTTGCGTTTGGTGTAGCATCTTCCATTTTGCTTGAGGCATCATTGTCGTTTTTGGGACTCGGTTTGCCACCCGACCAGGTGACGTGGGGCATGCTATTGAGTCAGTCACGGACCAATCCGGCTGCATGGTGGCTGGCAATATTTCCGGGGTTAATGATCAGTTTACTTATACTGGCTTGTTACACTGTTGGCAATTATTTGAATAATAGAACGGGAGAGACAAGCAGTAAGGAAGAAATTATTTGACACCGAGTTTTTTCTTAACATCTTTAGGGAAAACGGACGATTTGCCTCTTGAGGTTGGCAGGTTACCACGTTTATCAGCTTTTACGTGAGCTTTTTCGTTGGCAGGGCAACCAGTCTTGGAACTTGAACAAGCAGATATACCGGCAAAAATTATTGGTACTATTAAAGAGATAAAGACTTTAAATGCGAAATTTTTCTTTTTCATACATCTGCTATTTATCATTAAACGCAAAGATGACCTAAAATTGATAAAAAAATTGAAAAAAATCTCTAAAAAGCTTGATATTATTACAAAAAGCATCATTTTTGTGCCGTTAAATGAGAGAGCCCAAGCGGCGTACTCAATTATTAAACTTTATTTTATAAATAAAAAAAACTTTTAACATGAACAAAGGTGATCTAGTTAACAACATTGCAGAAAATGCAGGCATCACTAAAGTACAGGCTACTGAAGCATTGAACGCTACATTGAATGCAATAGCTAATGGTCTTAAAGGAGGTGACAAAATAACACTTGTAGGTTTTGGTACATTTTCAGTAAGCGAAAGAGCTGCCCGTACAGGTAGAAACCCTTCTACTGGTAAAGAAATCAAAATTGAAGCTAAGAAAGTTGTAAGATTCAAGCCAGGTAAGGAATTGGACGGTAATGTAAACTAATTTTTTTCGTCCCTATATAGAAAGGCAGCTTATCCCGATAAGTTGCCTTTTCTTTTTTAAAGCTTTTTTGTCTATCAAAAAAAATTACTGATCTTCCTCTTTTTGAACGGATATCTGCAGTTGTTTTATTGCCAGCTCCGAAGCAGTCTGTTCGGCAGCTTTTTTATTGTAATCATCGGCTGATGATATTTGTTCACCATCAATGAATACACCGATTTTGAATTTGTCGCGTTTGTCGTGCTTGTATTTGCTCAATACTTTATAGTTAACTTCTTTGCCGTTTTTCTGGCACCACTCGAGCAACTGGCTTTTATAGTTGTCGTCATAAGATTCAAGCTCGTGAATGTTAAGGTATTTGCGCATAATGCGACGTACTACATATTTGTATGTGTAGTTGTATCCTGTTTCGATATAGACAGCGCCTACAAGTGCCTCGAGCGCATTGCCTAACATAGCTTTGCTTAGTTTTGTAGAGTTGTATTCACTCAGGATGATTTCCAGCCCCATGCTGTCTGCTATTTCGTTCAGGGAGCTTCGTTTTACGATTTTGGAGCGCATCTTGGTCAGAAACCCTTCGTTGGCATTTGGATATTTTCGGAATAGATATTCGGCTACGATTGTACCAAGTACGGCATCACCAAGGTATTCAAGCCGTTCGTTGTTCTGTATAGCGTAATCTTTTTCGTTGGAAGACGATTTGTGTGCAAAAGCCAGTTTGAACAATGTCAGGTCATTCGGAATGAATCCGGCTACAGACTTAATTTTGCGTGCAAGGTCTTTGGACGGCGAAAAATAATAATTGTATATTTTGCGGAAAATGCTCAAACCTTATTCTTTATATTTTTTTACGACAATAGAAGAATTGTGGCCGCCAAAACCAAAAGTGTTACTCATAAAAGCATCGAATTTTCTCTCTTGAAGAGTATTGAAAGTAAGGTTTAGCTTCGGGTCAATATCAGGGTCGTCTGTAAAGTGATTAATGGTAGGAGGGATATAGTTGCCGAGCATTCCGAGCAGGCCGGCAATAAGTTCTACTGCACCCGCTGCACCAAGCAGGTGGCCTGTCATTGACTTTGTGGAGCTGATGTTAAGATTGTAGGCATGTTCGCCAAACACACCGACTATAGCTTTCGTTTCTGCTATATCGCCCAGTGGAGTAGATGTACCATGCACATTGATATAACCGATATCTTCCTTATTCATCATCGAATCTTTCAGTGCCAGACGCATCACGTGCATGACAGATAAACCTTCAGGATGCGGAGCAGTGATGTGGTAGGCATCTGCTGTCATACCACTTCCCGTTACTTCTGCGAGGATGGTAGCACCCCGACGTTTGGCATGTTCGAGTTCTTCAAGTACAACAGCACCGGCACCTTCACCAAGTACAAAACCATCCCGGTCTTTGTCAAATGGTCTTGATGCTGTCAAAAAATCATCGTTTCTTTCTGAAAGGGCCTTCATGGCATTGAATCCACCTACGCCGGCTTCTACTACAGTGGCCTCTGATCCGCCAGATATGATAACATCTGCTTTTCCGAGTTTGATATAATCAACAGAGTTGCCGATGGCGTGTGAAGATGAAGCACAAGCAGAAGTGGTACAATAATTTATACCCCGGAAACCGTATTTTATTGAAATCTGGCCTGCGGCAATGTCAGATATCATTTTCGGAATCATAAACGGATTGTATCTCGGTGTACCGTTGCCTGTTGCAAATGCTGCTATCTCAGTCTGTAATGCTTTAAGACCACCGATACCGCTCCCCCAGATGACACCTGCATTATCAAGATTTATTTTTTCAAGGTCGAACCCTGACTGTAATACTGCTTCGTGTGCCGCTACCATGGCGTATTGGGTGAACAAGTCCATTCGCTTAGCTTCCTTGAAATCAAGAGAGTCACCGGGTAGGAAGTTTTTTATTTCGCATGCAAACTTTGTTTTAAAATTGCTCGCATCAAAATGCGTTATCAGACCTGCACCCGAAACACCATTGCGAAGTGAAGCATCGTACTCGCTTACATTATTGCCAATCGGTGTTACGGCACCTATTCCTGTTATTACTACTCTTCTCATATAAAATTACTGACCGGTTATGAAAAACTAAAAAAAATCCACAAAACAACTACGCAAGCCATTTTGTGGATTATTATATCCGCGACATATATCTGGGACAGATCAGAGAGAATATTATTCTCCCGATTGTGATTCGATATAAGAAACGGCCTGACCAACAGTTTGAATGTTCTCAGCTTGTTCATCAGGAATTGAAAGATCAAATTCTTTTTCAAATTCCATGATCAGCTCAACTGTATCCAGCGAATCAGCACCAAGGTCATTGGTAAAACTTGCTTCAGTAGTTACAACTGACGGGTCAACTCCCAATTTTTCAACGATAATTTTCGTTACTCTTTCTGCAATGTTTGACATAGTGATATTAAAATTAATTATTTGTAATCAAATAACAGCGCAAAGTACGGAAATGTAAATTGGATAACCAAAAGGAATGCAGTTTTTTTTACTTAAACATTCTTTATTATTATTCCGTTTAATGTGTTATTCTTTGTGAGGTTAAAAAAAATCTTTAAAATTGCCTCTCTTTATTCGGCATTTCGTTTTGATAACAATTATTTCTTCAATATGGTTCCAAGGCTTAAACATAATACAAAAATAGTGGCAACGGTGGGTCCGGCCTCTCATTCTTACGAGTCTTTGCTTGCTCTGGCTCAGTCTGGTGTGCATATTTTCAGGCTTAATTTTTCGCATGGCACACACGATGGTCACAGGAGTGTGATTGAATCAATACAAAAACTCAACAGAGAATATGATTTTCATCTGGGCATTTTGGCCGACCTACAAGGACCAAAGTTGAGAATCGGCAAAATGGAAAATGAAGAGATGAACATCAAACCGGGGGATGTACTCACTTTTACCAATGAAAAGTGTGTTGGCAATCTGGAGAAAATCTATATGAGCTACGAACAGTTTGCCGAAGATGTGGAGCCGGGTGAGAAAGTGTTGGTAGATGATGGAAAGATTGTGTTGGAGGTACTAGAAACCAACAAAAAGGATAATGTAAAGCTGAAGGTATTGTTCGGTTCAGTTATTTCGTCCAACAAAGGCGTAAACTTACCGGATACCAAAGTATCACTCCCATGCCTTACAGAAAAAGATCTGGCCGACTTAGATTTTATACTCACGCAACCTGTCAACTGGATTGCTTTGTCATTTGTGCGCTCAGCAGATGATATTATCGACTTGAGAAAAAGAGTAGAAGCCAGACACCATGAGGCAAAAATTCTGGCAAAAATAGAAAAACCGGAAGCAGTAAGGAGAATAAAGAAAATCATCAAAGCTTCTAATGCCATTATGATAGCGCGAGGCGATCTCGCTGTTGAGTTGCCTATGGAAAAACTCCCCGGCATCCAGAAAGAAATCATCAACCTATGTATGCAGTGGGCAAGACCTGTAATAGTAGCCACACAGATGATGGAAAGCATGATACACAATCCGTCACCTACCAGAGCCGAAATAACCGACGTGGCCAATGCCGTATTGGACGGAGCCGATGCACTTATGCTTAGTGCAGAGACAGCCGTGGGCGACCATCCGCCAAAGGTGATAGAAGCTATGAACAAAATTATCATTGAGGCAGAAAAGACTTTTTCGGTTAAAGGAAGGAGACCAACGCCCAACAGCAAATCAAGAACCTTCCTATCGGATGTAATTTGCTTCAATGCTGCCAAAACAGCTGTTGATGTAGGTGCGCAAGCTATCCTTGGCTTAACAATATCAGGTTATACGGCATTCAAAATCTCGTCTTACCGACCCGATTGCAAGATTTATATTTTTTCAGAAAGATCGCTTATGCTCGGTACCATGAACCTCCTTTGGGGGGTACAGTGTTTTGAGTATAAAAAATACACTACCACTGACGAGACATTTGAAGACATTACCAATATTCTGAAGACACAGAATTTATTAAAACATGGTGATCTCATCGTACAGACAGCCAGTATGCCAATAGACCGCAGACTACGCACCAATATGCTAAAGGTGTGTCATGTAGATTGAGTAGAAAACCAGGCTAATCCTATATCTTTTTTTTGTTTTATCAGAACAAAAAAAGGAGAAGCCGGATGACTTCTCCAATTGTGCTGTGTCTATTCAGTTTGGATTGTACTTTATTTTTTAGATTTACTTTTTGCGGTAGGCTTTTTAGCTTTTTCGAATTTTGCAGGGAACTGTTTGATGATGCCCATTGACAGTTCTTCACCCATCTGCTTCATGTGGTTGTTTGCATCATCGTATTTTTTCACAGCAGCAGCATAATCACCTTTGAGCAAATCTACAGAGTAAGCTGTTGTCTGGTCGATGTGGGTTTTCATCATTTCCCTCATTTCTTTTTACGGCCAGTTTTTAGCATTGGCAGAAGACAAGAAGTCTGCGATATCCTGAGCGTTTTTATACCAGTTGTCAAGTGCTTTTTTAAGGCCTTCCTGGTTGTTTTTCTGAGCTGCAGTAAGCACAGGTACAGCTTGCTGGATGTGTTCGGTCAATAGTTTTGCAAGTGCGTCACCAGCAGCCTGTCCGTAGTAAGGAAAAATGGCGGTGCCTATGTCTTTCTGGTTCTGGAGCAATCGGTCAAGGTTAGCTTGCAGACCTTTCTGGTTGTTGAAGAAAGCATCTACTGTGCTGAATGTCCATTGCATGTGGTCGGCCCAGAGTTTCTGCATGGCTCCTCTGAGTTCTACGGCAGGGTCGCCTTTTCCGCACATATCACATGCTGTAGAAGCAAAACTAGTTGTCATCATGATAGCTGTTAAAGCTATAGCGGCTAAAATCTTTTTCATTGTAGTTTAATTTTTAATTGTTTGAGAATATTTTTTTGTTTAGAGTAATATCCTAATGGAGTCGATAAAAACGAAAAGGTTACAACGAAATGAATTTTTTTTATAAACTAGAATCATCAGAACTTACAGTGTTCTGGGTTGAATGGTCAAAGTTGATTTTAATTGCTTCTATGATTTTGTTGAAATAACTGGTCAATTGCGCAGCTAAAAAGCTTGCTGGAACTACCACTTAGCTATTGCCAAATAATCATCTGCATAAAAGTCAATAAGATGTTGTATTCAAAATGTTATTTGGCAAATAAATCTATTGCTAAAAAAGGAAAATGAAGTATGAAAATTGTTGGTTATTTTGTATTTTTGATTTTATTAAATCATCCATAAAAACCAATCAGATATGAAAACACCTCGACACCTCGACAGTATAATTTTTTCAAATGGTATGGAAAAATACAGTTGAGTTGCGAAATTCTGTTGGAGAGCTAATCATTCTACAACGCACATCTGCACCTAAGATTAGCTTAGATGTATCAGGTGTGCCAGCGGGCATTTTTAATATATCGGTATATTCAGAAAGAAGCCCGTTACAAACTAAACGCTGGATCAAGATAAAATAATTAACTCACACGGTATGCCTCCGGACAGGAAAGTAGCTGCCGGAGGCATCCTTAAAATACTTACAATGATGAAAGTCATAAGATACCTGCTGATATTCAC
>JAIBCG010000053.1 GCA_019694295.1 Saprospiraceae bacterium | reverse complement strand
TCAGCACCAGCAACAAGCCTGATGATGTCCCTTGTAAATGGTACTTATATGATTTTATGCTCGGGCAGGTGACTGTTAAGGATGGTATGTGTCTCCTGAAAACAGAAAAAGCTCAACAGGATGTCAACACAAATTGTGAAGTTAAAGCAAATTGTGAAAGAGGCGTATCCGGGGAAATCAAAAACACGTCGTGGCGTGACCCCTATTGTATTGAACCTGATTTTCCGGGTGTATGCTTTCAGAACTATGATTTCCCGGTCGGTTCGTATATAGAGATCCGGGCAAAAACAACGGATGCGGACTGTAATGCGGGCAGCTCCTTTTGGCTGACCGGCGGTAACCAGGAAATAGATGTCTTTGAAACGAGCGGGGATGAAGATGATTTTACATCGGGATTCTTTTCCTCCAGAATTATAAACGGTAAGGAATATACGGAATACGAACGCTATAGAAACTGGTGGGATAAGCTCTGGGGCCTGGAGGGCAAAGAGCCTAAAATCATCAGCCTCGGCTTTACCATGAACAGGCAGATTGAAGTGACTAAAACCTTATTAGTTTGGGATGATGTGAATCAAAAATGGACTGAACAAACTTTCACTCAGCTGAAAGCGGGCCCGCACATCAAGCCGAGTGATATGTTTATTACCTACGGCGTTCATCTGACAAAAGAAGGGATGAAGTTTTATATAAACGACCAGGAATTTTTTTCGTATAATATAGATGATTATGATTTCAAGGACGGGAAGATTGTTGATATGCGCTCAAAAGTTATTCGCCTGAGCACCGGTCAGCTGACAGGAGGCGGCAATACAGCGTGCTCAGTTCCCTGCCCGTCACAAATGGAAGTTGATTATGTGCGGGTGTTTTTGCCCGATAGCCAAAAAGCGATAAGCTGGTTTGACAATAAAACGGTAATATGCGAAGGTCAGCAGGAAATAATCAAGGCTACTTATATAGCCGGGGTAGAGTATGCCTGGAGTTCAACCGGTTTTGACATAGAGAAGGAATGGAGCGGTTCTCCCGACTCTTTTGTAAAAATAAGATCCAAGGCTGGTGCGGTACCGGGTCAGAGCTACCCTGTAATCCTGAACTCAACATTTCCTGACGGCCACACAGAGCTTTTATCAAGATCCTTCTTCCTGGCAGGTGACGGAGGTGTCTTACCGCCCGCAGAATTATCTGTTACATGCTTTAAGTCGATATGCACTGCAGAAATATTAGAACCCCAGGCAGGGTGTAATTGTCCGGCACCCAATATTTATGAATGGAGCTGGGACGATGGCTTGACATGGAATAATTATGGGACGTACTACAGCTTTTTGTATAATAAAGGAGCGAAACTTTGTGTGAGGACAAGAAATTGTAACGGAGTATCAGAAAAGCTGTGTAAGACACTTCCTAAGCCCAATAATAATGACCCGGCATTTTTAGATAACAGTAATGAAGGCGATAAAGTGATCGTATATCCTAACCCGGTAAAAGATCATATTGCTGTAAAAAATATAGATTTTGCAGAAAATACTTCTAATGAACCCTTGGAAATCAGCGTGTACGATATCTGCGGGAAAATGTATATCCGAGACCGTGTCAGCGGTGCTGATTTAATTGATACGACGAAATTGCCTCCCGGATTTTATATAATGGCAATAAAGTTGTCAAGCGGAGCAACCAAATTTGTAAAGATCCATAAAATCAGCTAAGATGAAAAATACATTATACATATTATTGGCCCTGATAGTTGTGTGGGCTTGCAACAAAGAGGATTATTGTAAGAAAATGGTACATACTGCTTACTGGAATATCATATATGTAGATCCGAATGAACAGAGTCTTTATTACCAGGACACGGTTTTAGTATTCCAGCCATGGTATAAATTGTTATCGTATTACGGCAATTGCCACAAATGTTGTCCTGACCCGGTGTGTCTTGAAACAAAGGCTCTAAAGGTATTTAATAAGACCTCAAACGAGATTGAATTAACCGTAGAGCTGGCCGGCAGGGGAGATTACAAATTCAATATTCCCAAGTTAGACACTATGTTTCTTACCCCTCTTCCTGATTATTGCAAAGACATGACATGGGGAAAGGTTAAGGATGTAAAGTATAAATAAGGCTGGCAAACATACCGGCGAAAAGCAGCCTGTGGAGGGCTTCGTTTTTTATGCTGAAATCAATCTTCAGGATAAAGTTGCCGGGTCGAGAAACTAAATTTGTAAAGATCCATAAAATCAGATAAGATGAAAAATCCATTATATATATTATTGGCCCTGATAGTTTTTTGGGCTTGCAATAAAGAGGATTATTGTAAGAAAGACATCTCAACTTATTACGGACATAGAGTATATGTAGATCAGAATGAAAACAGTCTTTATTACCAGGACACAGTTTTAATCTTTGAACACTGGATTAAACTAAAAACATATTACGGCAATTGCCACAAATGTTGTCCTGACCCGGTGTGTCTTGAAACAAAGGCTCTAAAGGTATTTAATAAGACCTCAAACGAGATTGAATTAACCGTAGAGCTGGCCGGCAGGGGAGATTACAAATTCAATATTCCCAAGTTAGACACTATGTTTCTTACCCCTCTTCCTGATTATTGCAAAGACATGACATGGGGAAAGGTTAAGGATGTAAAGTATAAATAAGGCTGGCAAACATACCGGCGAAAAGCAGCCTGTGGAGGGCTTCGTTTTTTATGCTGAAATCAATCTTCAGGATAAAGTTGCCGGGTCGAGAAACTAAATTTGTAAAGATCCATAAAATCAGATAAGATGAAAAATCCATTATATATATTATTGGCCCTGATAGTTTTTTGGGCTTGCAATAAAGAGGATTATTGTAAGAAAGACATCTCAACTGGTTATCTTCATCAGGTTTATTTAGATAAGGATGAACAGAGTCTTTACTATCAGGACACAGTTTTAATCTTTGAGCCATGGTATAAAGTGATATCATATCACGGCAATTGCCTCAAATGTTGCCCTGATCCGGAGTGTCTTGAGACAAAGGCCCTGAAGGTTTTTAATAAGACCCCAAACGAGATTGAATTAACCGTAGAGCTGGCCGGCAGAGGGGATTACAAATTTAATATTCCCAAGTTAGACACTATGTTTCTGACCCCACTCCCGGCTTATTGCAAAGACTATACATGGGGCGAGGTTAAGGATGTAAAGTATAAATAAGGCTGGCAAACATACTGGTGAAATGCAGCCTATAGAAGGCATCGTTTCTTATACTGAAATCAAGCTTCAGGATAAAGTTGCCGGGTCGAGAAACTAAATTTGTAAAGATCCATAAAATCAGATAAGATGTGAATGCAAGATACATACTATTTGTACTGATAGTTGTTTTCGATATATTTTTTAAAAAATTACCGAATAAGACTTATATCACCTTTTAGTAAACGTTCCTTGCCATCGGTTAGTTCTATTAGCAGGTAATAAACATATACACCTTCCTGGACTTTTTGTCCTCTGTGTTTTCCGTCCCATCCTGCCTCGGGTTCGTTGGCAGGCATGTCGGTTCGGCTGAACACCTTTTCGCCCCAGCGGTCAAAAATTTCAAATATCCGGATAGCCTTGACCCTGTTTCCTGCGTAAACAGTAACTCTGTCGTTGATGCCGTCGCCGTCAGGGCTGAATACATTCGGGATATAGACAATGTCGGGCGATAATATGAAAACTGTGATGCTGTCGGTGGCTGTGCAGCCGTTTTTGTCGGTAATGACAACCGTATAAGTAGTGGTAGAATCCGTTTTAACTACCGGATTGAGACAATTGATACAGTCAAGTCCCCGGGCCGGATTCCAATTTATTTCAAAAGGGACGAGGTTCGTTTCTACTTCAAGCCCCCACTGTTTATTGGCTTCAATCGTTACATCTGCTCCGGCATCGACGAACAATCCTGCCGAACTGGTAGGTTCGATTATGATATTGTCATTTATGCTGCAGCCATTTTTATCCTCGATGCTTAACAGGTATGTTCCTTCTGCCAGATTCGGTATCACATCTCCGTCCTTTACAGGCAATGGCTGGTTTGCTCCATTCAAACGATAAGTGTAACTACCTGTGCCGCCGGATACTTGAATAATTGTAATGCTGCCTCCTGAAGTGCCGTTGCATGCCACCGGGTTGGCTTTAAATTCTGCTGATAATGTCTGTGGTTCCGTAAGTGTAATCGACTTTTCAACAGAACAAGCACCGGCATCCGTAATGGTGACGGTATAAGTTCCGGCAAGTACACCGGTAATAATGTTCGTAGTCTGGCCTCCTGACCAAAGATAGCTGAATGGTGCCGTACCACCCGTTGTAATAGCCTGTACAGAGCCATCAGCCAAGCCATTGCAACTGATGTTGTAGCCATTGTAGTCGCTCATAGCCAGTATGTCGGCAGGAAGTGAACCGACAAATATGTCAAGAGACTGTCCGAGGGTGACGCTGCAATTTCCCGTCAGGGCAACAACAGAAGCAAACCCAATACTGGTAGAAGTCGTCAAGATGCCAGGTTTAAGGGTAAATCCGTCTGTGATGCCGGTAAAACTAAAATTTTGACCTTTACCATCACTGATGACCACATCATAGCTGCCCGGTTGACTGAAATGAATTGTTATCTCAGGCTCCTGCCCGGTACAGATGGTGTCAGGGCCTGTAAGTGTAGCTGTTAGTTCATCAACAAACACGAGCTGCACCTGAACCGTGCTATCGCAGCCTGCAGCACTTGCATTCTTGAATATTTCGAGACCGGCTGGTTTGTTTATATCATATTTGGTGCCGTTCACCACAACGCTTTCACCCTTACAAAGGGTGTCGCGGTAGAGTTTGAATACAGGCGGCAGAAAGATCAGATTGACCTCCAATAATGAATCGCAGCCGTTCAATGCCTTTCCTGCCAGATTTTCAAATCCCGAAGGATTGGCGACATCGTATATTTTTCCGTTTATGATAAGGCTTTCACCGGCGCAGAGAGTTTGTTCGAGTTTGCCCTTGCTTTGTGGGTAGAAAAACAAGTTCACATTAAGTACCGAATCACATCCCGAAACGCTACCACCCGGAAAAGTAAAACTGCCTGTAGGATTGTTTTTGTCAAAAATGGTACCATTGATGGTTATGCTCGAGCCTTCACAGATTGTTTTGTTGAGATTTTCAATGACAGTATTTACGAAACTTAGGCTGACAAAAACTGTACTGTCGCAGCCGAACTGGTTAGCCGCCGGTAATAATTCTGTTCCTGTCGGATTGGTTTCAGAATACACATTTCCTTTGACGATGATGGTCTGGCCATAACACAGGTCCTTGTTGAGGTTAGATGTAGTGGGTGTACCTACGGATATTTTTATTGATTCGGTAAAGGTGGCAGTGCAGTATTTGTCCTTGATAGTGGTAATAGTGAAAGTGGTTGTGCCTTGACCGTTGCTCGTGGGTGGGCAGTACGTGTAACTAATATTTGAAGCTTGATTGGCAGAATTGAACGTATTGGTTCCGAGGTTGGTAGTAATGTCATAGCTTATGTCAAATGGTTCATTTCCGCTGATGACAGATGATAAGTCAACACAGTTACCGACACATACGCTGGTATCAGGCGAGAGCACTACAGAAGGGAAATCGTGAAAGATAACCGGTGTGCCCTTAGCTGTCTGTAGGCATTCGTCCGACAGGTCTATCTGTCCCGGAGGATTTTCCTTGCCGATGACTGCCGAGATGTAGTAAACTATACCGGGTGTCATACCGGCTACGAAGCCGAAATCGGGAGTAGCATTTTGTGCCCATATTTTTCCGGGAGAGTTACCCGGATTTTCGTGCAGTATGTACATCAGTATATCGCCCGGCCCGAGATTTTGTCCGGCTGTGTTATAGATGGCATTAACTGTTCCATCAACACAGGCATTCAAGGTAGTTTGGTCCATTGTGCCTACAGCGTTCAGGCAATTGCACTTGACGGTATTGCTTATTGTATCAATACTGCAGCCTGTAGTATCTTTTATAATGAATTTGTATGTAGAGCCACCGGTGAAGCTGCTGCTGGTAAAAATCGAGTCCTTGAGTGTGCCAGGCCCGATGACCTTCCATGTAGCCGAATCACCTCCTGAAAGAATGATGGTAACGTCAAAAGTGTTGCCCGGGTAGCAGGTCTCGGTCAGGTCTTTGATTTTAATTTTTGGTGTGACAATGATGGTATCCTGTCCTGAAATTTTTGCCTGACAACCCTGATCGTCCGTCATTTCCTTGATGGTAATAATCGTATTGGCATTGACCACTACCGGAATGTTATAAAGGAGTTGGCTCGTGGTAATTTCGTTTTGCAATTTTCCATTAAGTGCATAGCTGAGCTTGAAATCAGGATAACCAAACAAATTCACCGGAATATAAACCGTGTCACCTTCACATACCTTGTATTTTTTGCCCGACAGAGTGGCGGTAGGGGCATCTACATCTACATTGACTGTGCCAAATGTTTCTCCTTCACAATTTGCCTTGTCAATCAGGTCAGAAAGGCTTATTTCACCCGACGTGGGCGGATTGAATTTCAAAATGTAAGGGTTGGAAGAGGTAGTGACGGTATTGAGTGGCAGACCGTTGAGTTTGTAGGTAAATGTAAAGGGAGGTGTGCCCGTAAAACTTACCGGTATGGAAACCGATTGCCCGAGGCATATCTGAAAATCGCCGCTGATGGTGGCCGTTACTTCAGGATTGAAATTGAGATTGACATGAATAATACTGTCACAGCCCAGGTAGCTTCCTCCCGGTATTATTTCGGTACCGCTTGGGTTGCTGCTGTCGTAGATAGTGCCATTGATATTTATGGTTTCTTTGGCGCAAAGCGATTTTTTGAACTCCGACTCAGGGCATGAAATGAAAAGAGAATAAGTAGGAGAGATAACCGTATTGCACCCGCCCGGTGTAGGTGTAAGCAGAGCTTTCAGATAAATGGTCTGATTGCAGTTCAACCCGGAAAAGCTGGCCTGTAGTGTAAGCGGGAAGCTGTTACCGTTTGTATTACATTTGCCAATGGTAGGACAACTCACTGCCCAAGCTCCTGAGAAATCCGGCTTGCGCGAATAAGTCTGTCCGGTAGGTGTAGTTGGTGAATAATTGGTAAATGAAGGAAACCCGGGCGAATAGTTTTGTACACAACCTATAAGCATAGCGCCCGGAATGGTTCCGCCCGATATCAGATCGCCGAACGGAAAGGTATTGAGCAGGCTTGGTGACCCATACTGAAAAGCATCAATGGTATTGGTGCCGTCAAACATAGCCAGCCACTCACCATTGTTGTCGAGGGTCAAAACCTTGTTCGGGTTGCCTGTGGTGCACCCGCAGCCTGCCACATCGAGGTCCACCTCAGGGCCTGCAGTAGCTGTAAAACCGATAACAAATAGTCCGTCGGATGGTATAGAATAGCCGGGTGGAATGGTAATGGCCCAGTCACCGTCAGAGATAATATAACAGCTGATATCAGTGCCCGGAGGCCCGATGAGTTCAATCCATTCTCCTGTGGTAGGTGAGCTCATGTCGTCATCATTATTGGCTGGTTTTACCATTACTTCATTAAATTTGACACCACTTGCGTTGTCACAGTCAGATGAAGGAATACTTACTGTGCCTATCAGAGTACCTTGACCAATGGCAGGGTTAAATGTTGGGCTGGTTCCGTAATACCAGGACAGCTGACCACCTACCGGTAGATTTTTGCCATCATCTAACGACAAACTTACTGTTGCATCTTTGCACATTCCACATGAGCCACCATTGGTGACAATACAATTTCCGGTATTTACAGAACTTTTGGTAATTTCCGGGCAACATGACTGTGCAGATATATTGTAGATAAAACCCACAAGCAAAAGGGCAGACAGTAAAATTTTCTTCATTGGCAGTTAAACGTTTTTTCGGATTCCCATTATTTTCAGCATAAAACTAAGTAAATTTAATTTACATTTCAACAAAAAAAGTAAAAATACAGGATGCAGGAAATAAATTTGGGAGGATCAGTAGAATCAGCCAGAATGAAATTCACCCTATGAATCATCTGATTTTTTGGTATTATATCAATTACAGAAGGCTGGTATATTTATGGATATAAAGTATAAGTTAGCGGTTGGCCTCTCATCAGCGAATGTTACCTTGAGGTTTAATTCTTTACTGCAAGCAATCATCAACAATATTGATATGAATATGCAAGGCGCCGGAAGAGTGGTAAAAAACCAATTTCACTCAATTCACTAATAATGCTTACTTTTGGGCAGCAAATGATTGTCTTATGTATGCAATACTTATATCTCTGGTCATCGGATTGTTTGTAGCTATGCTCTTCCTGAATGTGTATTTCAGAGTAAAAGTGCTGAAGGTGTATAAAGTGCTGGTACAAAACAGGGTAGAGTTTGGGGCAAAACATTTGTTCAATACCCGTTTGATGGAAGAAGAAGTGATACCCAAATATCCGAAGCAGGCTGAAGAAATTCGCACGTTTGTGCGTCACATGAAATATTCCATCAATATGGCATCGGTGCTTATAGGTCTCATTACGGTGTTCGGGGCAATACTGATGTATTACAGAAAAGGATGATTCAGGCATTTCGGTTTTGATAATAGGCAGCTATTTCATTAGCTTTGCTGTTAATAATAATATATGGTTAAGATAGGCGTAGCAGGTGCCGGACATCTGGGCAAAATTCACATAAAATGCATCCAAAGTGCACAAGGATTGTCACTGGTGGGATTTTATGACACGGATGCCGGTGTAAGAGAAAAGGTAGCAGCCGAGTTCGGTATAAAAGCATTTGACGATTATGATGAAATGCTTAGACATTGTGATGCAGTTGATATTGTGGTTCCTACTATTTTTCATCATAAAATAGCAAAAAAGGCCATTGAAGCCGGCAAACATATTTTTATTGAAAAACCAATAACACATACATTAGCTGAGGCAGAAGAACTGCTTGACATAGCAAAACAAAAAAAGTTGAAAATACAGGTTGGGCATGTCGAACGATTCAATCCTGCTTTTCTTGCCATCAGCCACCTGGCACTCAACCCGATGTTTATTGAAGCACACCGCCTGGCAGCCTTCAACCCGAGAGGTACTGATGTGTCGGTCGTACTAGACTTGATGATACACGATATAGACATTATACTTGCATGTGTGAAGTCGGAAGTAAAGGAAATTCGGGCTTCCGGTGTTTCAATCATCAGCAATACACCCGACATAAGCAACGTACGGCTGGAGTTTGAAAATGGTGCCGTCGCCAACCTTACTGCCAGCCGAATATCAATGAAGCAGATGCGCAAACTCCGGATATTTCAACCTGACGCCTATATCAGCCTCGATTTTCTTGAGAAAAGTTCACAGATAATCAGGTTGTATAATGAGGAACCTGAAGGAAGAGAAGGTACCATGCTGTCACTTGACACACCCGCAGGCTCACGGTTTATTGAAATAGAAATGCCGGAATCGGCACCGGTAAATGCCATACAGATGGAGCTCGAAAAATTTTGCGAAGCCATTGTCAATGATACACAGCCAATTGTATCCGGTGAGCAGGGCTACCATGCATTAAAACTGGCATTAAAAGTATTGGATGAAATAGAAGAACACACATTGCGGGCAACAAAAATGAATACAAATGCTTAGAATATATTTTGTTTTACTGATTATCGTCGGGTTATTTGGGTGTAACAGTTTTGACCAGCCCGACCCAGTGGCATCCTACGTGCATATACCTTCGATGTCTATGAAGGCCAAACCGGGTTACGGTTCTGTACAGCAGGATTTCCCGTTGGCATTTGTATATCTTGACGGCACATTGATGGGTGCGTTCTCTATTCCTGCGACCATTCCACTCATCAAAGCCGGTGATTCGGAGATTACTGTTTTTGCAGGTATTATAAAGAACGGGATCAAAGAAACCGCCGAAGCCTATCCGCTTGTTGACAGGTATGTCAAGAACATCAAGCTCACGCCCGGCAAAGTCGATACCATCTGGCCGGTCTTCAGCTACCGCGATGATGTTGTACCGCAGATAGTAGAAGACTTTGAATCATCGGCACATCTTTTTCCGACCATACTCAACGGCTACGGAATCGGATTTACGGCCAATGAAGCTTTTGAGGGTTTTAAAAGCGGCATTATGCTCATGGATACCATCAAACCACTCAACGAGGTGGGTTCTGTAAATCTGACCACATTGCCGCATGACGGCACTAAAATTTATGTAGAGATCAGCTATAAAAATGAAGTAGATCTGCTGATTGGGTTAAAAGGGTTTTCATCAATAGATGCAGCCACTCAATACATCGTAGGCCTGCGACCATCCGATACATGGAAGAAAGTTTATTTAGATCTGACGGACGAGGTTCTGGCTTCAGATTTTCCGAACTACAAACTACTCATTGAGGCAGGGTTGCCACACGACGGCAAACAATTTTTGAAAACCGAAGCACGTGTACTGATAGATAATGTCAAATTGATGTATTGATGTTGCACAAGGAACGAAAGAATGCTATTTTCTATTATATTATCTTTGACTATGTCATGGCTGCCTTGGCATGGGCGTTCTTTTTTGTTTTCAGGAAACTGGCCGAAGGAAATGATTTTTCTATCGCAATGCTTGACGACCAGAATTTTTTCAGAGGTATCATACTTATACCACTGGCATGGGTCTTGTTTTTTTCTATATTTGACGGATACAAAGATCTTTACCGGCTATCTCGACTCTCGGTTTTTGCCAGAACATTCTTCCTGTCGCTCATAGGCGTTACATTTTTGTTTTTTACACTTATTCTGGATGATTTTGTAAAGAAATATACCGGTTATTATCAGTCATTCCTAACCTTGTTCGGTTTGCAGTTCGGCCTTACGGTTCTGTCCAGGATGATCATTCTCACCAAGGCAAGCAAAAGGCTCAAGAAAGGCCTGGTAACATATAATACCATACTCATAGGCGGCGACCAGAATGCTGTAGATCTGTACAAGGATGTAAGCGGATTGAAGTATGGTCTGGGCAATAAATTCATAGGATTTATTGATACCAATGGACAGAGTCGCAACGAACTGGCCAATTTTCTACCTTGTCTTGGTAAAATTGAAGATATCAGCCGCATCATCAAAGAGTTTGAGATAGAAGAAGTAATTGTTGCCATTGAAACCTCCGAACACAATCGCCTGAGAGAAATTCTTGACATTTTGTTTGATTTTGGCGATCATGTTCTAGTGAAAATCATACCGGATATGTACGATATACTGTTAGGAAATGTAAAGATGAATCATGTATTTGGTGCGGTATTGATAGAGATACGGCAAGACCTGATGCCGGGTTGGCAACGAATCATCAAACGCCTCATGGATGTTGTGCTCAGTTTCCTTGGGTTGTTGATATTGTCTCCACTAATACTGTACATCATCATCAGGGTAAAGTTGTCTTCACCCGGACCTATATTTTACAGACAAGAACGTATTGGTCAGCATGGTATTCCTTTCTATATCGTTAAGTTCCGCTCGATGTTTACCAATGCTGAGTCTAATGGCCCGCAATTGTCAAAAGAAGGGGACGAACGCTGTACTCCTTGGGGGCTTATTATGCGCAAGTACCGGCTTGACGAATTACCCAATTTTTACAATGTTCTGGTAGGAGAGATGTCACTCGTAGGGCCAAGACCCGAGAGGCAGTTTTTTATTGACCAGATAGTAAAGACAGCACCACACTACAAGCATCTGCTCAAGGTTAGGCCGGGCATCACTTCATGGGGCCAGGTGAAGTACGGTTATGCGTCCAATATTGATGAAATGCTTCAAAGGCTCAAATTCGATATACTCTATATTGAAAATATGTCACTTGCACTCGATTTCAAAATCCTTTTCTATACCGTTCTTGTCATCCTGAAAGGTAGTGGCAAGTAAGGATTTAATGGAAACCAATCTTGTTATTTTCTAAAAAGTTAAATTTTTATCAATAGGACATCATCTTTCTGACGCTTTGATGATAGCCTTTTTATTACTTGCGAATATTATCCTAACTTTGTAAGCATGAAGCGAATCAACTTATTTTCAATAAAATACTTGGTTGTAGCTTTGAGTGGGATGCTTCTGTTGCTATGTACACCCGATGTTTCCGCTCAGGGTAAGGGATTCATTCATCCGTCTGATACATTCAGCAACAAACGCTTTGTGTTGCTGTCCGGGCTGACAGGTGCCTCTTATGCCGCTACCTTTGCAGGGCTCGGTATTGTCTGGTATTCACAATATCCGAAGAGTGGATTTCATCTTTTCAATGATGCCGGCGAATGGAGGAACATGGACAAATACGGCCATGCTTTTTCAGGCCATGTGACGGCAAATCTGCTATACAATGGTGCAAAATGGGCTGGAGTACCGGAAAAGACTGCCATCTGGTCAGCCACCGGAGTGTCCTTTGGTGGACTACTTACATTGGAGATACTGGATGGTTTTTCGGCCGAATGGGGCTTTTCTGTATCAGATCTTGCATTTAATACTATTGGCGTAGGCGCATTTGCGGTACAGCAGGCATTGTGGCACGATCAACGTATTATACCCAAATGGACGAGTTATCCGACTGCTTACCCAGATCTTGTGGTTTATTCTGACAATGGCGTACCTATGAATATCAGGATGAGGGCAGAAGACTTGTTTGGCACAACGCTGGCAGAAAGAGTAGCAAAAGATTATAATGCATCCATCTTTTGGCTGTCGGCTAATATTCATTCATTTTTACCTAATAGTAAAGTACCAGCATGGCTTAATGTAGCAGTAGGTATAGGGGCGCAGAATATGCTGGGTGGGTATTCGAATAAGTGGATAAAAGGTGGCGAGCATTTCATTGTTCCCGACAATGTGTTGTCGCGTTACAATCAATATTACATCGGGCTCGATGTTGATCTTGGCAGAATTCCTGTTAGGAATCCGTATTTAAAAACAGTTTTTGGTATTTTAAGACATATTAAAATCCCACTGCCTGGCGTAGAATTTACTTCACAGGGCAAGGTTATTTTTCATCCGGTTTTATTCTGAAAGAAATTTACTTCAAGACATATTCATATTCCGAAGGCATCTTCTTAGAGCGTCTTCCCAGTGGGGTATTTCCCAGTTGAAGGCACTACGGTATTTGCTTGTGTCAAGAGAAGAATATTCAGGTCGTTTTGCCGGAGTAGGGAAAGCGGCAGTCGGTATCGGTGTTAGTACGCAATTGGTTTCACTCATTTCGAAAATCTTTTTTGCGAAATCATGCCAGTTGGTAATACCGCTGTTGGTAAAATGATAGGTGCCGCCTACCGAAGTTTTATCAAAATCATTTGAAATGTATTTTCTAATAACATTAAATATGCCTTCTGCAAGATCGTGTGCATAGGTCGGTGAGCCGTACTGATCGTTGACCACTTTTACTGTGCCATTTTCAGCAGCAAGGCGTAGCATGGTTTTAACGAAATTGTGACCATACTCGGAGTAAACCCAGGAAGTGCGAAGTATAACGGCATTTTTGTCTTCTTCCAGAATATTTTTTTCGCCCTGCAGCTTCGATTGTCCGTAATAATTAACCGGATCAGTTGTATCGTTTTCGGAGTATGGTATATTTGATGCACCCGAGAAAACATAATCTGTCGAAATGTGTATAAGAAGGGCTTTGTTTTTGCTGCACCATGCAGCCAAGTGTGCCGGGGCCTCACTGTTGATTAATGATGCTTTTTTACGCTCTGTCTCTGCCTTGTCAACAGCAGTATAGGCAGCACAGTTGATGATGATATCCGGTTTATAATCATCCATTATTTCTTCAATGTCGCCAAGATGTTCAAGATCGAGTTCTTCGCGGCCTATTCCTGTTATGTTCCATTGTGGTTCTCTGGATGCAGCATCCAGGCATTCATTTCCAAGCTGGCCGTTAGCTCCGGTGACAATAATGATAGGCTGTGACATTTATTTAGTTTCGGTGAAAAATGGCCTGTGTTTGTTAAATACAGGCTGAACCTTATCTTTTTCTGATAATTGAATTTCGCTTTCTGTGAGCAACCAGTCAATCTTGAGCTGTGGATCGTTGAAGAGGATACCGCCCTCGTGTTCCTTGCTGTAGTAGTTGTCGCATTTGTAGAAGAAAATGGCTGTATCGCTCAGCACAGCATAACCGTGTGCGAATCCGCGTGGTACCAGCAGTTGTTTTTTATTTTCGGCATTCAGGATGATGCTGTAGCTTTTACCGTAGGTAGGCGACCCGGGGCGTATGTCCACTACAACGTCCAATACTTCACCTTCTATCACCCTTACCAGTTTTGCCTGTGCCATGTCACCTGTCTGGTAGTGCAGGCCTCGTACCACACCTCTTGAGGAGAAAGCCTGATTATCCTGCACCCAATCGTACTGATAGCCTTCATCTTCATACATTCGTCGGTTGTAGCTCTCATAAAAATAACCTCGATCGTCTTCTATCACTTTTGGTTCGAAGATCAGCAATCCGTCAAAATCTGTTTTAATCAGGGGCATTTTTACAAATAATATTGGCTCAAATATACTATAAATTCATGCTAAAAGGCAAAACTACTTTTCGCGGAAATAGATACCGACAGGCACACCTTTGAAATTAAACTTCTCACGGAGTTGATTTTCAAGGTAGTTGCGGTAACTGTCCTTCATGTATTTTGGATGGTTGCAGAAAAAAGCAAATGCAGGATAATAAGTAGGTAACTGACTTACATACTTGATTGAGTTAAATTTTCCTCTGTGCGACGGTGGTGCATATTTGGTCGTCGCTTCTTCAAGAAACTCGTTCAACACAGAAGTTTTGATACGTCTTGTTCTGTTTTCCTGTACTTCAAGTGCTGCTTCTATCGCCTTGAATATTCGTTGTTGCTCGGTTACTGAGGTGAATATGACCGGCACATCATCGAAAGGTGCTATTTTTTTCTTGATGGTAGCTTCCATGTCACGTGCCGTATTGGTTTCCTTTTCGACAAGGTCCCATTTGTTTACAAGTATGACCACACCTTTGTTGCGCTGTTTGATGAGGCCAAATATGTTGAGGTCCTGGGCTTCTACACCTGCTACGGCATCTATCATCAGTATGCACACATCTGCTTCTTCGATGGCACGGATGGCACGCATTACAGAGTAAAACTCCAGGTCTTCGTGTACACGGTTTTTCTTTCTGATGCCGGCTGTATCTATTAATATAAAATGTTTCCCAAACTTGTTGTATTCTGAATGGATAGAGTCTCGTGTAGTGCCGGCTATGTCTGTAACGATGTTGCGCGATTCGCCGAGCAAGGCATTGGTGAGGGATGATTTTCCTACATTTGGTTGCCCTACGATGGCTATTTTGGGTATGCCCGGGTCAATGAGTGGGTCGTCTTCTACCACTTCTGCTACAGCATCCAGGAGTTCGCCGGTGCCGCTACCTGTGATAGATGACAGAAAAAACGTATCGGCAAATCCAAGACTCCAGAATTCATTAGCCTGCAGCATACGTTGGCCATTGTCCACTTTGTTGACTGCCAGAAAAACACTCTTTTTCGTCTTGCGAAGCATTCCGGCAACATACTCGTCAAGGTCGGTGATACCGGTAGTGACATCCACCATAAAAATAATGGCAGTAGCTTCTTCTATGGCTATCTCTACTTGCGAGCGGATGGCAGTTTCGAATATTTCATCCGAGCCATGTACGAACCCACCTGTATCGATTACAGTAAAATTCTTGCCGTTCCAGTCGGCCACTCCGTATATTCTGTCACGTGTGACACCACTTATATCGTCAATAATGGCTTTACGCTCACCATGCAAGCGGTTGAACAGTGTTGATTTACCGACATTCGGCCTTCCGACTATTGCTACAATACTTCCCATTTAGTTGAAATAAGTTGCAAAAGTACAAAAAAATGCTGAATCAAGCTGTAAATATATAATAATCAGGAATTTGAGTCTGAAACCCACCGTGTAAGGTAGGCATTCTGAATAAATTTACCAAATGATACCGCGTAAAAAGAAAACAGGCCGACTTTAGGAAGTCAGCCTGTTACTACAAATTATAATCCCATGAACATATCCAAATTTCGGAGAATCACTTTTGAAATTTTCGTTTCGAATTAACTTCAGTTGTGATTACGATACAAATATTCAAACTTATCTATGCTTGAACAAATACAAAAATATACCTATGTGATATGTAATATTATATAAATTAATTATTATAAGTAGTTTAAATATCAGATAATCAGCATTATAAATAATATATCTTATTCTTATTTTATAAATAATGTGAAGAATTAATTTATTGTTTTATGGAAAAAAACCTGAATTTTTTGTGAAAATTTTTAAATTTTTTTTCACTCATTCATTTTTTGTCGAAATTTTTGTAAAAATAGAATTGGAGCAGCGCTTAAAAAATTGATATTATATACCCAATGTCGTTTAGTTAAGCGAAAGTATTTATAAAACTTTGTAATTCATTGATTTTGGTTTTTTAATTTTGTGGTTTCTGGGTTCTTTTCTATTGGGTCGTACAATTTCTATAGTTTTATGTAAGATATGGTCCAATGTTTTTAAGAAGTTTTTTATCTTTTTCTTTACAAAAACTCCAACTATAGATTCATTCATCAATGCTAAGGCATTTGTTCTATTGATTTGTTTGGGATGCTGGTGGGTGTTTTGTTTACTTTGTGCACGTACTTTTTGTTCTATAGGAAAACTCATAACAGCACACATATTCATCATAAATATGGCTGCATAAAAATCTTGATTTACAGATAAAGCCGTTTTGCCAGAGAAGGATTCGATGTTGGCTCTTTGCTTAAATAATTTGTAGGCTTCTTCTATATTCCATCTCTTGTGATATAGCCATTTTAAATCCTCTAAGGTATAACTATCGTCCACCAACGATGTACATAGTATTTCTTTGCTCCCGTTTTCTAATTCTATGACTACTAATCGTACTATTACTGTATGGTGTGAAGCATTAAATTTTTCTTGTAGCTCAATGTCTTTTTTCGGTAGTGTAAAGGTGATTATTTTATCGGTTTCACCTGCTTGTAACATCTGATTCACTTCGTTCCACCAGTCATCTTTTAGTCGTACACAAAAATCAATCTCTCGTTGTTGTAATTCATACAACAAAGCAATGCTTGGATAACCTCTGTCTAACAATAAAAGATCATTTTCTTTGAATTTTATTTCTGATAATTGTTCCTTTAATAGAGTGGTCTCATGTGTTTTGAACGGAGCTATTTTTGCATTTAGGGTAACTAAATTAAAGACATCATACACCAATGAAATACGTGCAAGAGAATGTTTGACATCTGCTTTGGGACCAAATCCAGAAACACCAAACTCCTCTGCGATGCTTTTGCTATTGGGCAATTGTAAAGTAGAACCATCACAGGCTAATACACGATGTTTGTCCCACGCCAAATAAGGGGCATCTGTATAAAATATTTCAACAGATGAGTCACTAAGTTCTATAAAACCATTATACTTTAATTTGGCCCGTGCTTGTGTTAATGCACCTTTTGTTACCTTTTGAATGCTATAATCTGAATCCGATATCTTTCCGAAAAAGCTATTTAATTCCCGTTGTATCGACCTTTGCAATAGTTGTGTGATAAATAAAAATGTAATTTGAAATGTTAAAATCCTATTCCGAACAAATCCTGTACAGCCGTAAGTATTACGGCTTTTAAAATCTTCTTCATGTAGATTCTTGTTTATATGTTTTAATAATTTACCCCTATAATACTGTGTACTTATTTTGCATCACAAATTTAAGATTTTTATCCGTATTTTCGCTTAACTAAACGACATTG
>JAIBCG010000119.1 GCA_019694295.1 Saprospiraceae bacterium | reverse complement strand
TTACAACCTGAGGTTTTCCAGATGAGACTCGCCCCTGACTGAAAAGCGCAGCCCGGGGTTTTTTATTTGCCTTGCCTGAATGCCATGCATGGTAGGCAAAATAAAAAAAGGTGGAGTTCCCTCCACCTTTGTGATTTTTACTTATTTTTTGTGTTCGATCTATTTGTCCAGTTTTTGATAGTGTGCTTCAACCATTATCTTGGCATTTTTTGATACCTTCTCACCTACCATTGCCGGTATTTTTATTTTATAATCTTTCAAAGCAACCGAAAACTGAGAAGTAGCATTCACTTGTCCATTGTTGACAGTAATGGTAGCAGTGGTCTTTATAGCTTTGGTTACACCGTGCATGGTAAGGTCACCGGATACATTCGCTTTGTATGTTCCGTTCTTTTGAAAATTAATATCCTTGATATTATCGATTTTTCCTTTGAAAGCAGCCTTAGGATATTTGTTAGATTCAATGTAGTTTTCATTAAAATGTTGTTCCATCATCAGTTTTTCGAATTTGAGGCTTCGTGCCAACACTGCAAACTCGATTTTTCCGGTCGATACCTCAATGACAGATGAGCCGGTAGTTGATTTTGCAGCAATAGTCTCTAAGGAAGCATTGACCGTTGCATCAAAACTCACAGATGCATCTTTTGTAAAATATTTGTCCTGTGCATTCATTCCGGTTATACCGGTTATCAAAAGGATGAAAAGCAATACATTCTTCATAAGCTAAAATAGTTTTTAATGGTTTAATAAAATAGTGTGTTAATCAAATTGTTGTTGGTTAATAATAAAATTGAAAAACTGTTCCACCATCAATTAGCTGCATCGAAATGAGACAGTTCTTTCAATTCATTCGATAAATATAACACGTTTTGGTACTTCTTGTTTCATTTTGATTAGTTACTTTAACATAAGCTTAAAATCTGTGTTAAACGAATGTGAAATTTTACATTTTTGCTTATTCCGAGCTTTGTTTTCCGGTTTTGTATAAAAGCTAAGGAGAGCGGCGATTTATATTGTGTATCAATTGTATTTTACTTAAATGTTTTAACTTATCTTTGCGCAAAATATTTCGAAATGCTCCAAAAAACCATCAGGGATGCTGTTTCTGTTTCAGGAATTGGTCTGCATACCGGAAGGAATGTCACCATGACGTTCAAACCGGCTCCCGAGAATTCAGGTTACAGGTTTATCCGGACAGACCTCGAAGATGCACCGGTCATTCCCGCCGATGTTCAGTATGTAGTAGCCACTACACGTGGCACCACACTCCAGATCAGAGATGTACAAATCAGTACGGTCGAGCACACATTGTCTGCCCTTACCGGCATGGGTATTGATAATGTACTGATAGAAATAGACGGGCCCGAAGCACCCATAATGGACGGCAGTGCCAGACTAATCATGGATGCACTAACAACAGCCGGCATCCAGGAGCAGGCAGCCGAAAAAGAATATTTCATCATCGAAAAACCAATTTCCTATCGCGATGAAGTAACAGGTTCAGAATTGCTTGCTGTGCCGGCAGATGATTTTGAAGTCACTACAATGATAGACTTCAATTCGCCCGTGCTTGGTCAGCAATATGCCTCACTCAATGGCATCGAAAATTATGAACATGAGATAGGTCCGTGTCGCACATTCGTGTTCCTACACGAACTCGAACAGTTGCTCACACATGGTCTTATTAAAGGAGGAGACCTCGACAATGCTATTGTCATCGTTGACAGAATCATGCAGCAGGAAGATCTCGACCGGCTTGCACAAAAACTCGGAAAACCAAGCATAAAGGTTGAAAAGGAAGGCGTATTGAACACCACATCATTGAAATTCAATAATGAACCTGCACGCCACAAACTTCTCGACGTAATAGGTGATTTGTCTTTGGTCGGAAAGCCGATTAAAGGAAAGATAGTGGCCACAAAACCCGGTCATACAAGCAATGTACAGTTTGCACGTTTGCTCAAAAAAGCCTACAACGAGCAACGTAAACAACAAAGTGTACCATCCTACGACCCAAATGCAGAGCCAATATTAAATGTGATGCAGATAGCCGAAATGCTGCCACACCGATTTCCATTTTTGCTTGTCGATAAAGTCATTTCAATGAGCAAAACACAAGTGGTAGGTATTAAGAATGTGACCATGAACGAGCAATTTTTCACAGGTCATTTTCCCGACAATCCTGTGATGCCAGGCGTACTCCAGATGGAAGCACTCGCACAAACTGGTGGTATTCTCGCGCTCTCATTGCAAGAAGACAAAGGCCAGTGGGATACTTATTTCCTGAAAATTGACAACTGTAAGTTCAAAGGAAAAGTATTGCCGGGTGATACACTGGTATTAAAAATGGAACTTTTAGAACCTATAAGAAGAGGTATTGTAAGAATGCAGGGAACAGCTTATGTAGGCAATAGAATTGTATCAGAAGCCGAACTGGTAGCACAAATAGTTAAGAGGAGTTAATAATGAATACAATAAATAATCTAAGTATAATAGACCCGAAGGCACAAATTGGCAAGAATGTCACCATCTCTCCGTATGCAATCATCAGTGGTGATGTCGTCATAGGAGATAATTGCTGGATAGGACCATTCGTGAGTGTTCAGGATGGTGTTCGAATGGGTAAAAACTGTAAGATTTTTCAAGGTGCTATAGTTGGTTCCATCCCTCAGGATCTTAAGTTTGAAGGCGAAGAGTCGGTTCTGGAAATAGGCGATAATACTATCATTCGCGAATACTGTACGCTTAACCGTGGTACAAAGGCTGGATACCGGACTGCCATAGGCAGTAATTGCCTCCTGATGGCTTATGTGCACGTAGCTCATGATTGTGTTGTAGGTAATAATGTGATACTGGCCAATAATGTTACACTTGCCGGACATATAACCATAGGTGATTATGCGGTACTTGGTGGTCTTACTGCAGTTCATCAGTTTGTAAGAATCGGAGCACATGCAATGATCGGGGGAGGTTCGCTCGTAAGTAAAGATGTGCCACCTTATATCAAAGCTTCTCGCAATCCACTTTCTTATGCAGGCATTAATTCGGTAGGCCTCAGTCGTAGAGGATTTAAACCCGAACAACAACAGATTATCACGGATATTTATCGCATTATTTTCGTAAAAGGTGGCGTCATATCAGAAAGCCTAAAACAGATCGAAACCGAATTCAATGATTCAGCCGAACGTAATACTATCATCGAATTTATTAATCACTCTGAACGTGGCTTATTAAAAGGACTGAGAAATGAAGTGATTGAAGAATAACCACAATGGATATCATTCTGAACGGCCTGACAAAGAAATACAAACAAGATACCATATTCCGTGACTTTACATTCACCATTAAGGCCGGCGACCGACTTGGCATTTCGGGTCCCAATGGTTCCGGAAAATCTACCTTGCTGAAAATACTCTCCGGTCAGGTAAGCCCCACAAAGGGAGAACGAACATATTTGGACGAAAATGGAAAAAAAATTGAAGAAGAATTGGTTTTTGGTAAAATAAGCTATGCCGCTCCCTATATTGAGCTTATTGAGGAATATACTTTACCTGAGTTGCTTCGATTCTATGCCAATTTTCGACAACCCTACTTGCCCAACCTCCAGGAATTAGCAGAATTATCCGGGTTAAAGTTCAAAAATCGGTTTATCAAGGAATATTCTTCAGGCATGAAGCAGCGAGTAAAGTTATTGCTTGCGCTTTGTTTTCAGTCAGAAGTTGTACTGCTCGACGAACCATCCACCAATCTGGATGCTGAAGGTGTAGCATGGACAAACAGCCTGATAACTGAGTTTTTACAGTCAAGAACAATTATTATTGCATCCAACGAAGTCAGAGATTTTGAAGCAGTGCCCAAAGTACTGGATATAGTGACCTATAAATAGATGGTAAGGGAAGTTAATCAGAGTTCTTTCAGTAAATTGGTCAAATCCTTGTGTATTTGTTGAAGTTGATTGATTATTTCTTTCTTTTGGTCCTCTCGGTTTCGAAGTGCATTTATTTCGTGCCTTGCTCCCTCGAGTGTAAAACCCTTTTCTTTAACCAAATGGTAAATCAACCTTAGTTGTATTATATTTTTTTCGGTATATAATCGATCGCCTTTTCGGTTTTTTGAAAGCTTAAGTGCAGGAAATTCAGTCTCCCAGAATCGCAGAAGTGACTGTGAAACTTCAAACATGCTTGCAACTTCGCCAATGCTGTAATATCGCTTTGGTTCGTCGTAGAGTTTTTTATCAAGAATACTCATTTGTATATACTAGTCGTAAGAAACGTTCGAATTTTGAGACATCTCTACGAGTTCTTTATATTCTTCTGATGAAATACCTTCAAGACAGAACTGGATTGGATTTACACGCTGTCCTTTGACCAATACTTCATAATGCACGTGTGGCGCTGTTGCTCTTCCTGTCTCACCTACGGTACCTATCTTTTGCCCTCGCTTTACTTTCTGACCAACTTTCACGTTGATTGATTCGAGGTGTGCGTATAGTGATTGGTAACCGTAGCCATGATTGATGGTTACATTTTTGCCATAACCGCTTGAGTATGGTTCTATCTTGGATACTACACCGTCACCGGTTACCTGTATGGATGTTCCCCGTGGTGCAGGAAAATCAATGCCGGTATGCATTCGACGTACTTTTAATATCGGATGTAGTCGGTATCCGAAGCCCGACAAAGAGCCGAGTCGCTGTCGGTATTTATCTGAGCTAATCGGTGTAATGATGGGTAGTGACGAGTAAAGATTTTCCTTCTTGATGGCAAGGTTCATAATCGTATCCAACGATTTTGACTGCATGACAAGTTGCCTTTCAAGTTTCTTTACTCTGTCTTCGGTATTGGCCAATATTTCATACGAATTACCTAAACGCGAAAATCCGGCAAATTTTGAATGCCCGCCTGTACCTCCATTCCACTGATTTTTGTCAATTGGGTCCATACCAAACATCATGCGGTGTACATTGGCATCGCGCTCCTGAATATTGCCAAGCACCTTATCCATGGTAGCCATTTGTTTATTAATCTGTTCATATTTTTCAGCCATTTGGTCAAGCTCTCTTTCAAGCATTTTTTCTTTAGGTGACGGAAAATATGAAAATGCTAATGACAGAAATAATACAGAAGCAACTACTACCGCAGATACAAAGCCAAATACCCTTAAAAGGTATGTTTTTAGTGAAAGCTGAACTATCTCGAACCTTAGAGTATGTTTGTTATATACAAATTTTTCTTTAGCCATAATTCGTTCGTTTAATTAGCAATATACTAATGTCGGACGTAAATTATTGTTTTTTCATAGCGATTGGAGCGTAAAATTAAAGTATTTTTTTATA
>JAIBCG010000052.1 GCA_019694295.1 Saprospiraceae bacterium | reverse complement strand
ATAGCATCTTCTAGTGAAGAAAATGTGATTTGGGAACGGTCAAGACCTGGTAAGCTAGGCATTCTTGTATGATTTACTCTATGCCTTGAAATTACAGAATGTTTTTATATTTTTGATAAAATTTTTGTAATATTTTTTTCACAGACTGACGTTCTGTGCCATATTACAAAAACGCAGCAAACTAATGAATATTTTTATTGAATATTTAACTAGCATTTCAAAATTAAGTAACTCAGCTATTCACTACATCAATGAATATTTATCAGTTGAAAAAATACCTAAAAAGCAAGTTTTCGTTCAAGAACTCTCTGCTTCCAAAAAATTATATTTCATAAAAAAAGGTATAGTTAGAGCCTTTTTTTATAATGATGGCAAAGAAATAACCGACTGGTTTGGAATAGAAAATATGATTATTGGTGCAACGGTTAGAAATTTTCCTATTAAAAATACTCGCCACAGTATAGAAACATTAGAAGATACAGAGTTAGTTAGTGTTTCATTTAATGATTTGGAAAAACTTTATCAAAAACATCACGACATCGAGAGATTAGGCCGTTTAATTGCAATTAATACAATCTTATTCCTACAACATAAAATTGATACTCAACAATTATTTTCTGCAAAAGAACGATATGATGAGTTCGTATATAAATATCCCAATTTAATTAATAGAGTTCCATTAGGATATATAGCCTCATACCTTGGGATGAATCAGGTAACATTAAGTAGAATTAGAAATCAATATTGATTTTTTAGCTTTTGCTAAAAAGAAAGTGTAGTATTATTGATTTCTTTGTGTCATGAATATAGGAATTTTCACATACGGAACTCGTGGCGACTTACAACCATATGTTGCATTAGCACTTGGACTTGTTGACAAAGGACACAAGGTAACAATTTCAGCAACAGATGACTTTAAAGCATTTGTAGAAGGTTTTGGTGTGCCATTTCAACCTCTTTGGGGAAATGCTGAAAAAATGATGAACTCAACAGAAGGACAAAGCATTTTACAAACTGAAAACGCTATAAAGTTGATGAGATATTATTTCAAAGTGCTTCACGACAACAGAGAACCATTGAGAAAAAGTTACTTCGAAGCTATTTCAAAAGTTGATTTCATTATTGCCAACTCGATGACGCTACCAATTGGAAGTGCCATTGCTGAAAAACAAAATAAGAAAGTAGCATTGACTTATTTTATGCCACCAGTTGTACCTACAATAGAATTTCCATTAGGCGACTTTGATTTTTTCAATTTTCCTTGGTACAACAAACTGACCTTTAAAATTGCACAAAGTTTTTTTTGGAAGTTTATTAAGCAAGATACCAACGAATACAGACAAGAACTTGGTTTACCTATTTTAAAAGAAAATTTAGTTACTTATCTTGACAAACAAAAAATATTAGACCTATATTGCATTAGTCAATCGTTAATTCCACAACCAAAAGATTGGGAAAGCCATCATAAAATCACGGGATTTATATACATTCCAAAACATAAAAGAGATGAACATTTTTTGGACAAAACACCAACAGAACTTACAGAATGGATAGATCAAGGCGACAAGCCAATTTATATAGGTTTTGGAAGTAATGGAGTTGGTAATACTGAAAAATTCATTAAAATATTGACAGAAATTTTAGTACAGACCAATGAACGCATTTTGTTTTGCAAAGGTTGGTCACAGTTTGACAATTTACCCGAACATAAAAATCTATTCGTTACAAAATATGTAAATCACGAAACTATTTTACCGAAATGTAAAATTGGTATTTTTCACGGTGGAGCAGGAACTTTGGCTACAATGTTAAGGCACAATTTACCTGTAATCATTGTTTCGTTTTATACAGACCAACCAACTTGGGGTAAAATAGTTGAACGCAAGAAATTAGGTGTTCATATACCAGTTAAAACTTTATCGGCTGACAAACTAATTTCGGCTATTCAAAAAGTTCAAGTAAAGGAAATAGAAAATAATGTATCAATAGCCGGACAGCAAATTAGTAACGAAAACGAACTTGACAATGCGCTAAGTGAAATTGAAAAATACTTTAATGACAAATAAAAATACGGCATATAACAAACAAATTGGCAAGAGAGCGGGTGAACGGCTCCGAATGAACGATAGTGCAAGGCTGAACAATAGTAATTCTATTCAACATTTGTGCTAAAAGTGCCGTCTTAGCCAAGCTGAAAAACGTACTTGCGTCATTTGGTATGTGTTCATTTCTTGTTGGGTGGTTTTCATAGTATTCAATACTGCCGGTTGAATGGTGTAGTTATTTTTAGCTGTTTAGTACATTACCGTTTCCTAAATGTATCTTACCGTTCCTGTCTTTTTCCGGCCGTTTCCGAATTCTGTCTTGACGAAAGCTCAAAAGCTTCTCATCTTTACATCGGTTTTCTCATAGTATGTTTGTTGATTGATCCTGCACCTCTTACCCTCATATTAGTGCAGGATTTTTTTTATTTAGCTACTTTCCTTATCTCTTTGACTCCGAATCTTTCGCCTCGAACCTTATCACCAGCCGGTATCCCTTATCGTCCACCAATACCAACAGGTGTTGTCCGGGTGTTGGCGACACGTTTATTTTGTGCTTTTGATGTGTAGTAGCCATGAATTGTTCGTCTATAAACCAGTTGATGGCAGCGTCACTGCGTTGGTGTGCTGCTTCCAAAATTACCTGCCCTTTTTCTCCGCTCATCTGTCGGGGCAAGAACACCACCGACTCATCTCTCGGGTAGATGATGTTTATGAGTTCGCGGCCTCTTATGCTTGGGTTACAGCCTTCCTTGTACGGCGGCAATGGCTCGTACCAGCTGTTTTTCTGACGGAAGTAATATTCCTCTATTGGTTTTAACACAAACCAGCTCTTAGCCTCCATTCCGGCACCCGTTTCACAATCCATATTCACCCTGTATTCTCCACGCAGGTCGGTGTATATCTGCTCATGATAGCTACACACAGCCGAGTGAATCTCTGCCGAAGGTACAAAGACAGAATCTGCCGGACAATACGCCGAAGCCCTGTATCCACTCGTGCGACACACCGGTATTTTTACTTCATCATCATAAGGCTCTTCAAACCACGGTGCATCTGGTAGCTGGTCAAAAATCTCAAACAATAAGGGTGCTGCTGTATATATTCCTATGAGGTTTGGTCTGCCTTCACCGGTAGCATTGCCTGCCCATACACCTACCGTATAACGCGGGCTGACACCTACAGCCCAGGCATCGCGGTAGCCAAAACTTGTGCCGGTTTTCCAGGCAATTTTTCTGGAAGACACGAATTTTTCCCAGTCGCCCGACTCATTTGGCCGCTCAAGTCCCTGCATAGCTTCAAAGGTATGCCACACTGAGGCTGCTTTCACTACCGGCGCATACTTGCTGAGCTTTTCGCCCTTCGGTATAGGTTCATGACCAACAATGCTTGGTTCATCAAATGCATGCAGCGAATATTTTCCGTTGTTTTTCCTGAAGTCGCTCAGTACTCTCGACATGCCTGCATAACATTTACATACATTCCAGAGGCTGTTTTCGATGCCACCCACTACCATTGTTAGCCCATAGTGTGAGGCAGACGGATTCAGACCCGTAAATCCGAATTTCTTAAGATCATTGTGAAATACCTGTATGCCGTAGCTTTCGAGCAGCTTTACGAACGGCACATTGAGCGATTTGGCAAGCGCCAGATTGACCGGCAAGGTTCCGTCATAGGTTAGTCTGAAGTTTTCAGGTTTGTAGGCACCAAATTGTACAGGTATGTCAGGCAGCAGTGAGTGGGGTAGTACAAGCCCGCGATCCATTGCCTTGGCATACAGTAGAGGTTTTAGCAAGCTGCCGGTGCTGCGTGAGGCTGTTATGATATCCACATCTCCTTGGTTGTTGATGCCCGCATCGGGTGCATTGCCGGTATAGCTAAGTACTTCATTGCTTTTATTGTCAATTATCAGTATGGCCAGGTTTTGTATATCGTTGATTCTTAGTAGTTCTGTATGCCTGCGGGCTATGTCGTTTACCTTTTTTTGCAGTTCGAGGTCTATGGTAGTATGTATTTTTTTTCTCTGCTCGTTCTGCTGTGTTTGCTTCGCAAATTTCTCTACAAGCTGGGGTGTCCATCTGGGCAGGGTAGTAGGGGCGTCAGGGAGAATTTCTTCTGTTGACAGTTCGTATGTGGTTTTGTCAATCTTATTAAGTTCATAAAGTTTTTTAAGCAGCTTGTTTCGTTTGAGCAACAATGTCTGTCGGTTTTTGCCTGGAAAGATCGAACCCGGATTGTTGGGTAGTATAGCCAGCATACAAGCCTCTGCCCAGCTAAGGTCGTGGATGTTTTTACCGAAATATCGCCAACAAGCGGTTTCAAGTCCTACTACATTTCCTCCGAATGGTGCATTCGCTGCATATAGTTTCAGGATTTTCTGCTTCGAATAACGCCACTCAAGCCTTGTTGCCAATATTATTTCATAGATCTTCTCAGGGATGTTCCTTCTCTTCCTACCACGAGCCAGGCGTATAGTTTGCATAGTTATAGTACTGGCACCAGACACTTTCTTACCCGAAGCCAGATTCTGCCGTATGGCTCTTATGATTGACAACGGATCGAAGCCCGGATGGTAGAAAAAACGCTTGTCTTCGTAACTTGTGAGCGCAGTGATGTATTTTTCCGGCAGCTCGTCCATTTCAGGGAAACGCCATTGCCCGTCAGCAGCTATTTTTGCTCCAAGCAGTTGTCCGTGTCGGTCTTCAAGTACCGTACTTACCGGTTGTCTGAACAAAGGATTTGGCAAACAAAAGGCATACAAGAGTATAGCTACTACCAGGCATGCCGTCAGTATTTTTCTCCTTTTTATGTAGGCTAGTATGGTTGGTGTATTGATCCTGACAGACATGATACAGATCAGGCATGTTTGATAGATAAATGGATGCGTTTTCGCTCACGGTCTATCTCCAGTACCTTTACCTGTACTCTTTGATTCAACTTTAACACATCAGCCGGGTCTTTGATATATTTGTCAGCTATCTGAGATATATGTACCAGCCCGTCTTGTTTGATACCGATATCGACAAAAGCACCGAATTTTGTCAGATTTGTGACTATTCCGGTCATCACCATTCCGACCTCGATGTCGTCCATACTGTTGATGTTGTCTTTAAAGTCCACCGGGCTTGCATTGCCTCTTGGGTCGAGACCTGGTTTTTCGAGTTCCTTCATAATGTCTTGCAGTGTGGGCAGACCGGTTTTCTCTGTTACATATTCTCTGATGTCTATTTTTTTACGCAATACCGGATTGCCAATCAAATCTTCCACACTCACCGATAAATCGTGTGCCATTTTTTCGACAATATGGTAACTCTCCGGGTGCACAGCAGTGTTGTCCAGAGGATTTTCAGGATTGACGACACGTAAGAAACCGGCAGCTTGCTCATAAGCAGCCGGACCTAGTCTTGGTACTTCAAGTAGTTGTCTGCGGTCAGTAAATCCGCCTGCTTTATTACGGTATGCAATGATATTTTTGGCCAATACAGGCCTCACACCCGACACGTATGTCAGCAGATGTTTACTGGCAGTGTTCAGATTAATACCCACGCTGTTTACACAATTGATGACCGTCTGGTCAAGGCTCCTTTTTAGCTCAGCCTGGTCAACATCGTGCTGATATTGCCCTACACCTATCGACTTCGGGTCTATTTTTATCAGTTCGGCCAGTGGGTCCTGGAGTCTTCTCGCAATAGAGACAGAGCCACGCACCGTCACATCCTGGTCAGGAAATTCTTCGCGTGCCACCTCAGATGCCGAATAAATAGATGCACCACTTTCATTGACAAGATAGATTTCTACCGGCCGACCAAAATCCAGATTTTTTACAAAATTGAAACTTTCTTTGCCTGCTGTACCATTGCCAATGGCTATCGCTTCAATATCAAATAAAGCCACCAGGTGTAATATCTCTTTTGCGGCTCCTTTAGTATCTGACTGTGGAGGATGAGGATAAATGGTACTATTGCGGAGCAATTGGCCGTTGTTGTCAAGGCACACAAGCTTGCAACCCGTCCTGAATCCAGGATCGAGCCCCATGATGGCTTTATTACCTAGTGGTGCTTGTAGCAATAGCTGCATAAGATTGTTGGCAAAGACCTTAATGGCTTCTTCGTCGGCTTTCTCCTTTGACAGATTTCTGAATTCGGTTTCAATGGATGGTTCCATGAGCCTTTTATAGCTGTCTTGCAATGCCAGTTTTACCTGAAGTGCAGAGTCCGAATTGTTTTTTACAAATATTCTCTCCAGGATCAAGATGGCATCCTCCATCGAAGGGCTGATACTCACACGTATATAGCCTTCTGCCTCTGCTCTGCGTACAGCCAGCATTCTGTGCGACGGACACTTTGCCAGTGGTTCGCTACTGTTGAAAAAATCCTTGTATTTTTGGGCTTCAGCCTCTTTCCCCTTAATAAGAGAAGTGGACAGAATAGCTGATTTTTTAAACAAAACCCTTATTTTTTGGCGTGCTTCTTCATTTTCGTTGATCCATTCGGCAATGATGTCTCTTGCACCCGATAGAGCATCTTCAGCAGTAGGCACTTTGTCTGTAATGAATGCTGTGGCTTCCCTTGCTATGTCAGTAAAAGTTTGTTTGGAAAGTAGTTGGGCGAGTGGTTCGAGGCCGTTTTCTACGGCTATCATAGCACGTGTCTTTTTCTTCTTTTTATAGGGCAGGTAAATGTCTTCCAACTCGGTGGTGTCATAGCAGTTGGTTATGCGTTTCAATAGAGCATCGGTCATCTTGCCTTGTTCTTCGATTGCTGCTACTACGGTTTGTTTTCGTTTTTCCAGTTCGCGTAGTTTGTCTAATTGTTTCGAAATATTGCCAATGGCTACTTCATCAAGTGAACCGGTCATTTCTTTGCGATAGCGCGATATGAAAGGAATCGAATTGCCTTCGGTGAGTAGTTTGATGGTATTCGATACAAAGCGTGCAAGTATGCCTGTACTTTGAGCGATTAGGTCAATGTGTATGTTATCTGTCATTCTGCAAAATTACTAAACACTTTCTGTTACAACACATTTGATACAAAATAAAAAAGGTTACCAAAAGGGAATGGTAACCTTCACTCTAACGAGTAGTTTAAATCGGTTTTGGCTTCCCTGCCATAAATAAAATTATATGACCGGAAAGAATAAAGAACAAGGATGGCCTCTCAGTAAGTATGTTATTGTTGATTGTTCAAGGAAAGTATGTTATGGGACTATCAATCGGCTTTTTGGCAATGGCCAGTCATTTTGTTTTCTCATAGCGCGCCTAATTGATGAGTCTGTTTGAATAACGATGCAATGTTAGGAACATTAATTTATTCTACAAAACAATTTTTCAAAAATTTTTTAATAAGTATAAATTAAATCTTGAATTCGATTTTAATTATTTTCTAAATAAATGATTGTCAATCGTTTATAAATTCTGTAAAAATTACAGATGAGTGATATTAGTTAAAATAATAATATCTAAACTGTATGGGTTCTTTGATTTTTTCTAAACATATTCATAAAAAGACTTCCGGTCATAGCCGACAGGCCACCCATCAATGTTGCCAAGGTAGTACTTATTTGTATTAGATTTGATGCCTTTATTCCTTGGAATAACTCCCCGATTCTGGCTGCAAGAATACCATCATTCGTTTGGTTGAGAAAAATAGCATATATCATCCACATCGGCCCCAGAATACCCGAGCCAAATGCAAAAGCTGTTCCCGGACTGATGCGCAACAATGCACTGAATACCGCAAGGACAATCAGTGCTGACCACCATGGAAAATATAGCTGTACCAGCAAGCATGCTGCAGTAATGATTATAAATTTGCTCAGGTTTTTCATCACTTATTTATTAGTTAATTCTATGGTGTATAATATCTTATCAGTTTCTTCACCATTGCGCATAAACACTAGTTCGTCTAGCTGTCCGTTGACCCATTTATCTATCATATTATCATAGTATTTGCTTGCCGGGTTGCCCGACTGCCCTCCCGGGTAAATACCATAAGCTCTTACAGGTTTTGAGAGCTGTACGACCATTCTCCATGACGGACCGTTGTATTCTGTAGTAGCATTAATGGCATCTTTGAATCCGTCAACCTTTATATCTTTTCGCCCGAATGCAGGTATTTTACCTAAATGTTCTATTGTTGTGTTCTTATAATTTGCCCATAGACCGCCTTTGTTTAGCGGGTTGGCTGCGTATTTGGCAAATTCGGTACACATTTTCTTAAAGCTTATGTTCACCACATCTCTTGCTGTTTCTTTGGCGGGTGTAGCTTTTATGTCAAAGTATTTGTATTCCGGACTGTTGTCCATCAGTTGTATTGTTCTCCAGTTTTCAGGGATGGTTACAGGTGTGGTTTCTGCCAGGCTGAACATCTCATCCCAGGTAGTCTCCCTTACCAGATCCCACCACATTTTAAATTGGGTAGGAGCCGATTTATCAGCTTTGAAATTCTTATCCCATGATCTTATATTGTTGAAAATAATTTTTTCTGCAGCATTCAATGAAAGTGTATCCACATATTTTATCATGACTGCCAATGCATCTTCAGCTAATATGCTGTAAGAGTCTGTCTGCATTTTCATCATGTCTTCAATCTGGACAGAATCCATTGTCTGCAATCTGCGGTTGATGATGCGACCGCGGTAATCATCGAAGCTACCTTCGTAATACAATGGATAATCAGCAGCAGTAGTCACCTGATTGGCAGAGCAAAGGTAGTGTGATGCCGGATTTTTCGACATTGGGTTATCAACATTTGGATAGGTTTCTTTCCAACCATTCGAAGAAATGCTACCATCCATGATAAATTTCCCTTCACCCGGCTTCCTTGCAGGCATTTTCCCTAATATTCGTAGAGCGATATCACCTTCGTGCGAAGCAAAGACGATATTTTGGGCAGGCGCACAATATTTTTGTGTCGCACTATAGTATTCATCAAAGTTGTGTGCACGGTTAAGATCAAAGAAAGTGGCCATTTCATCAGGTGTGTGTACAGTATGTACCAGCCAGCGCATGGCAAGTCCGTGTTTCGGATTCTTCAGGTCATCATATACGACAGGGCCCCAGATGGTGTATTTTACAGAGTCAACGTAGCTAAGTGAGTCTTTTACAATTATTTTTTCTATCCTGTAGTTGACTTTGAGTGGTTTGCCATCCAGTATGTAACTTTCTTTGTTATTATCAGCCCATTTTATTTGATACCAGTCGAGCACATCCCAGCCGCTATTGGTGACGCCCCAGGCTATGTCATCATTGAATCCTATGATGATGCCGGGCACCCCGGGCAGGCTTGCACCATAAGAGTTGATACCGGGTGCATTCAGCTGTACTTCATACCAGATGGAAGGTAGAGTCAAGTGCAGGTGTGGGTCATTGCACAAGATCGGAAACCCTTCTTTGGTCTTGGAGCCGGCCACCACCCAGTTGTTGCTGCCTACATGCGGATCATCAGTAATGCCCCGTGGTATCCCAAATAAGTCACCGATACTTGTACTGTCAACCTGTGTTTTGGATAGGGCAGGTGTATCTTTTATATAGTCCCAGCTAGTACCTGCAGGTATGATTGGCATTTCTTTAGGGTCGCGTTCGGGATACAGATCTTTGTAATCTGCTTGCCCGAAAAGTTTAAGAGCATTGGTATTCTCTATATCATTTTCATGTGCAGCAAGCGTCTGTGCCATAGAGATAACAAAGAGTGCGGTTTTCAAAGGTGTCCAAGCTTCAGGTTTATAGTTCAGCAATTTGAATTCTACCGGATAATCTTTTTCCTGAAGACCTGCAATATAATCGTTAATGCCTTGTGCGTATGATTCTAATATTGAATACAATTTTGGATCCTTTTTCCATTCTGCAATAGCGTTTTCTGCTGCATATACATGACCTTTACGGCGGTTTATTTTGTCTGTTTCGAGTGTACGCGTACCTATTATCTCCGATAATCTTCCCGAAATGGCTCTGGTTGCTATATCCATTTGCCAAAGTCGGTCCATGGCAGTCACATACCCCTGTGCATAAGCCAGATCATGATCGTTTTGAGCGAAAATGTGCGGCACCATCCTGTTATCCATCTTGATACTTACTTTTTGCTTACAGTTGGGCAGCTTTATCTTTTTTCCTGTGAGGCTAAAGCTCGAAGACGAATTCTGCCAGAATCCGGTAAATGGACTAAAAAAATTGCCGATGGGTGGGAGTGTTTTCCCGCCTGTTTTGAATGGCTGTGAAAGGGTAAATGCAAGGAATACAGTAATACAGAGACTTATCAGAAATTTGACAATACGCATAAACAAAAATTTTTCGCATTAAAGTTACTTTATTTTTTAATGCCACAAAGAATCCTGATATTATTTATGGAAAATATTTTTTGATAATATTTATTTATAAAGACTCAATAAATTCATTTTTTCCTTGATTCAATAAATGTATGCTCCTAACTTTGACACCGATAAATGATATTTTTTGTGTTTATTTGTTTGGGTTAAGTGCCCTTGTTGTTTACAAGGGCTATTTTTTTTACAATCCCTCCCATATTCCTGCTATACCTTGTCCGCCTCCAACACAAGCCGTTACCAGACCATATTTCTTATTTCTTCTTTTGAGTTCGCCGAATAGTTGGGTAGAAAGTTTGGCTCCTGTACAACCAAGCGGATGGCCAAGTGCAATTGCTCCACCATTTACATTCGTAAGGTCCGGATCAAGGCCTGCCTCCCTTATGACTGCAAGTGATTGTGCCGCAAATGCTTCATTCAGTTCTATCAGATCGATATCTTTTAACTGCAACCCCGCCTGATGAAGTGCTTTTGGTATGGCTGCACATGGCCCGATACCCATGAGTATAGGCTCCACACCCGCTACCGAACAAGCGGCAAGTCGTGCAATGGGCTGTAGATTGAGTTGCTTTACCAGCCTTTCGCTCATGACCAGTACAAATGCAGCACCATCACTGGTCTGCGAACTATTACCGGCTGTGACCGAGCCACCCATTGCAAATACGGGTTTGAGCTTGGACAGACCTTCCAGACTGGTGTCAAGCCTTACACCTTCATCGGTATCGAATATTCCTGACTTTTCCTTGCGTTTATTGTCCTGCACCCATACTTCTGTAACATTCACGGGTACTATTTCTTCCTTAAAAAAACCCTGCTCTATGGCTTTTGCTGCCAGTGTGTGTGATCGTAGTGAAAAAATATCCTGATCTTCCCTTGATACATTGTATTTTTTTGCAACAGCTTCTGCTGTCAAACCCATACCTACTACATAATCGGGTGTATTGACAGCCACGTCATAACTTGGAGCGAGTTTGTAACCTTCCATTGGTATCATACTCATGCTTTCAGTGCCACCGGCTATAAAGCATTCGCCCATTCCGGCGTTTATCTTGGCTGCCGCAATAGAAATGGTTTCAAGCCCTGAAGCACAATAGCGGTTGACAGTCATACCCGGTACACTTTTGCCCAATGCCCTTACAGATATTTGGCGACCTATCTGAAGGCCTTGTTCGCCTTCAGGATTGGCACAGCCTACGATTACATCGTCCACCAATTGCGGATCCAGTTCTGGTGTCTGCTCCATGAGATGTTTTATGACTAATACGGCCAAATCATCTGAACGCATATTTCTCAGTGTACCTTTTCCGGCTTTTCCAACAGCACTTCTGAATGCTTTTACTACATAAGCTTCCATATTATATTAATTTCTGAGTGGTTTATTGGTTGTTAAAATGGATTGAATTCTCTCTAAGGTCTTCGGCTCACCGCACAGACTCAGGAATGCTTCTCTTTCCAGATCGAGCAGGTATTGTTCCGACACCTTCTGTGGGCCGGTCAAATCACCCCCACACATCACATGTGCCAGTTTTTTGGCTATTTTTATATCATGTTCACTTGCATAGTTGCCTAACTTCAAAGTATGGGCTGCTATGTACAATGTCGCAATTCCACCTCGACCAAGTACATAAATATCCTCTCTGATGATGGGTTTTTGGTATCCGTCTGATAGCTGCAAGGCTATTTTCTTCGCCTCTGCAATATTGCCGGCTGTATTCAGTATTACTTTGTCTTTGTGGTTCAGGTATCCAAGGTCATATCCCTCATAGCCTGATGTGGCAACTGAGGCAGTTGCTATAGTTTTGAACTTCTCTATCAGCGTAGGCATCATCACATCACCCTTGTGGAATGCGTCGGATGTCCGTACCGCAAACTCTTTGGTGCCTCCACCTCCGGGTATAAGTCCAACTCCCACCTCCACCAGGCCAATGTAAGATTCAGCCGCCACCGCTGATGCATCGCAGTGCATGAGCATTTCGCAACCACCACCGAATACATAGCCCTGGGTTGATATTACCACAGGTATAGATGAATAACGGCAACGCATCATGGTCTGCTGAAACATATTCACCGCCATGTTAAGCTCGTCAAATTCCTGTTGGTAAGCCATCATGGCAATCATCATCAAGTTGGCTCCTACTGTAAAGTTCTGTGCATTGTTACCTATTACAAGACCCTTCCAGCCGTCCTCTTCTGCTAGTGTTATTGCCTGGTCAAGTCCGCGTAATATTCCTTCACCGATTGCATTGCTCTTACTCCTGAACTCCAGACAAAGTATTCCGTCTCCTATATCATGGAGCACCATTTCTGGGTTTTCGAGTACCGGCTTTTTATCTTTGAAATATTCAAGCTTTATGATATTTGATGCTCCCGGCAACTCAGCATAAGTGCCTGTATTCACATCATAACAACTTACCTTGCCACCACTTGCTTTGTAGAATGAATCATTCCCCGATTCCCTCATTTTTAACACCCAGCCAGCCGGCTTCTCACCGTATTTTTCAATCAATGACAATCCTGCATCCAGACCGATCAAATCCCAATATTCGAAGGGGCCAACTTCCCATGCAAAACCGGCACGCAATGCATCATCGATGCTGTACAAAGTATCGGATATCTCCGGTACACGGTTCGAGGCATATGCAAATAATCCTGAAAGTGATCTTTTGATAAGTTCGGCACCGGCGTCCTCGAGTTTGATGATTGCTTTCAGTCGCTGACCAAGCGAATCTATCTGCTTTGATACTTCGAGCGACTGATATTTTTGTGATACCGGAAGCTCATATTCATGTGTTTTAAGGTTCAGTGATAGTATGATTGGTTTGCCCTTATCATCTTTTTGGTCGGTTTTTTTGTAAAATCCCTGACCCGATTTGTTACCGAAATATTTATTGTCAAGCAAAAAACGGAAATAAGCCGGTATGGTAAAGGCCCCGGCTTGCTCATCATCCGGGCAGTTTTGCCTGATACCTTCTATTACCTTGGCCGCCGTATCATGCCCAACAAGATCGCCCAGCCTGAATGTGCCTGTCTTAGGTCTGCCAAGCGCAGGACCTGTAAGTTTATCTGCATCCGTTAATGAAATGTTGAGTTCTTCTGTCAACTGGAATATTTTTGCCATAGCATACACACCGATGCGGTTGGCAATAAATGCCGGTGTATCCTTGCACAAAACCGTTTGCTTGCCCAGGTGTTTCGATCCAAATGCCATCAGGAAACTGACAAGCTCCGGGTCGGTATCAGGTGTCGGAATAATCTCTAACAGCCTCAGGTATCTTGGCGGATTGAAAAAGTGGGTGCCCACAAAATTCTTTCGGAACGCCTCACTTCTACCTACTGAAAGAAAGTGAATAGGAATACCGGACGTATTGGATGACACGATGGCTCCAGGCTTCAGGTAAGGTTCTATCTTTTCGTACAGCTGTTGCTTAATGTCAAGCCTTTCTACGACTACTTCTATTACCCAGTCGCAACTCTTTAGCATACTCAGATCATCGTCTATATTGCCCGTTTTTATCCTTGAGGCAAAACTACTGTGCATCAAAGGTGCCGGTTTCGACTTGATGGCATTCTGTAGCGATTGGTTGACATGCTGGTTTCTGGCTTGCTTGTCTCTGAGCTGGTCATCACTCAGCCCCGGTGTGACGATATCGAGCAGAACTACTTCAATACCCGCATTGGACAGATGACAGGCTATACCTGAACCCATAATGCCCGACCCGATGACCGCTACCTTATTAATATGTCTTGTTCCCATATATTGTCATTTAGCGAATTTTCGCAAATTTAAGAAATTTTTATGATTGGATGCAATTTTAATTATCAAATAATGATTGCACTTAACATATATTTATTTCAGAATCAATAATTGAGTGCTCAATAATTTTAAAATTGAAAAATTAAATTAATTTTACGCCCGTATTTATAATTTCGGCTTGACCGAATTCGTTTCAAAACAAATTTTAAAACCATGTTAGCATTCATTCCGTTGATATCTTCACAGGCAGATTCTTCATCCGTTGACCAGGCAGTACAAGGTATCGGCAAGCAAAGTATCTTTGATCTCATTTTTTCCGGTGGGTTTTCTTCCATCTTTATCCTCGGCCTCTTGTTGTTTCTACTCTTTCTCGCAGTAGCCATCTTTATCGAACGATGGCTTACGATCAAGCGTGCATCAAAAATAGATGAATATTTCATGAACAACATCCGCACCAATGTACAAAGTGGCAATCTGCAGGCAGCAAGGCAACTTTGTCAGCAAGTGGACAGCCCGGTGGCACGTATGGTGGATAAAGGTCTTTCGAGAATCGGCAAACCGCTCAGGGATATTGACGCAGCCATAGAGAATGTCGGTAATGTTGAATTGTTAAAACTCGAAAAAAACCTGCCGTTCCTCGCTAGTATCTCAGGTATTTCGCCTATGATTGGTCTGCTTGGTACTGTATCGGGTATGATTCTGGCATTTTATGAGATGGCAACTGCTCAAAACGTCACGCCTGATGTGCTTGCCGGTGGTATTTACCAGGCTCTCTTTGCTACTGCAGGTGGTCTGCTCAATGGTATATTCGCCCTCCTGGGCTACAACCTACTTGTATCCGAAATCGACAAGGTAGTTTATAAAATGCAGCTTTATTCTATTGAGTTCATGGATTTGCTACAGGAACCTTCTAAATAATATTCGCCATGGGCCTAAACAAAAGAAACAGAGCAAACCCGGAATTCAGTCTGGCATCCCTCACAGATGTTATCTTCCTGCTATTGATATTCTTCATGCTTACCTCTACGCTTGTAACGCAGAATGCACTCAACCTCAAACTTCCCGGCGCCAACAACCGCCTGGTAGCTTCGCCTAAGTTGGCTGTGTCCGTTAAAAATACCGGTGAATATTTTCTGGGTAGCCGTGCGTCCAATCTGCAGGAAATTGAATCATATATTAAAAACCACGTAGTAGGCAACAGCGATCCTAAACAAACTACCGTTACCATACTGGCTGACAAACAATGCCCGATCGAATACGTAGTAAATGTTATGGATATTGCCAACCGCCTCAAAGTGGGTGCAATCCTGGCAACAGAACCAAAGTAATGATTATTTTGTTTTAGATTTAATAACATCGGCATGTTAGCAAAATTCGAATCAACAGGTGAACGCAATAACTGGAACAAGGCACTGACCATTTCGGCAGCTATTCATGCCATTCTGCTGATTTTGTTCTTCTTGCCGCTGTTGAGTTTTCCCGACCCGCCTCCACCTAAGGAAGGTATTCTGGTATCACTCGGCAGACCCGATGAAGGTATGGGTAATGATCGTCCTATGGCAGGCAATCCCAATGGCTCTTTCGAAGAAAAAGAAATTGTCAACGAACCCATTGAACCAACTCCACCGAAGCCTGCTCCGGTTCCAAAATCTACACCTCAACCATCAACTCCGACGCCTAAAGTAATGACATCTGACAATGCCGAAGACGTCTCTCTCAAAAAAGCACGCGAAGATGCCAAACGTAGAGAAAAAGCCGAAATAGATGCTCGTGATAAAGCCCTGCGCGAACAACGTGAGGCCGAAGAAGCTGAAAGTAAACGCATCGCTGACGAAAATGCAAAAAGAAGCGCCGCTAAATCAAAATACGGCGATATGTTCAAAAACGGGGGCACCGGCCGTGGCAACACCGGCAAACCGGGCAATCAGGGCGACCCTAACGGCGACCCCAACTCCGATATTCTCACAGGCAAATCAACCGGCACAGGAAAAGTAGGTGGCAATATTCAGGCAAGAGGTGGCCGTGGTCCTACGCTTACTGCTCGTGTCAACGACGAAGGTACTGTAGTCATCAAGGTTTGTATTGATGCACGTGGCAAAGTCATTTCTGCCGATTACACTCAGGCCGGCTCTACTACCAACAGCTCGACCCTCATTAATCTGGCCAGAGATAATGCAAGCAATTATAGCTTCAAGCCTAGTGATCAGGATAAACAGTGCGGTACCATTACCTACAACTTCATTCTTAAATAATTTCGACTTCTAACACATACCCGGTTTGACGCTGTCCGAACAATACAAGGCCACCATAGATTATATGTACACACGTCTGCCTATGTTTCAACGCATTGGCAGTGCCGCTTACAAGAAGGATCTTACTAACATCCGCGCCTTGTGCGATTTCCTCGGACAGCCACAGCAGCAATACAAAACCATCCACGTAGCTGGTACCAACGGCAAGGGCTCGGTGTCACACATGCTCAGTGCCATCTTTCAGCAAAAAGGCCTCAAAACCGGCCTCTATGTATCGCCACACTACAAAGACTACCGCGAACGCATCAAGGTCAACGGCCGCTACGTGAGTAAACGATTCGTCATCGAGTTTATCGACAAGCTGCGCCCCATCATCGAGCAGGTCAATCCATCCTTCTTTGAAATCAATGTGGCTATGGCTTTTGAATACTTCCGCCAACAAAAAGTGGACATGGCTATCATCGAAACCGGACTCGGCGGCAGACTCGATTCCACCAACATCATCGATCCTGTCATCAGCGTCATCACCAATATCAGCTTCGACCACATGAGCATGCTCGGCAACACACTGCCGGAGATAGCAGTAGAAAAAGCCGGTATCATCAAGCCAGACAGGCCCGTGGTTATAGGCGAACGTCAGACTGATGTGCAGCAGGTATTCACCCAAAAAGCAGATGAGCTCAGCTGCCCAATCTTGTTTGCGTCCGATCATTTTACCGCCACAACTGCCTCATCCGATCTCCGGCACACATTTTTCGATATCTACAAGGACGACCGCATCTTAGCACAGCACGCACCGTTCAATCTACACGGCACATACCAGGAAAAAAACATCGCCACAGTACTCGGCGCTGTACAAATGCTAAATTCCGTCGCCGACGTTCATCACTTGCCGGTCATTAGCTTACGTGATTTCCTCCATGCCGGCAAAGATCTCAAGGCACTTACCAGGTTTATGGGCAGGTGGCAACTGCTCTCCGCTCACCCGCTCACCATCTGCGATAGCGGCCACAACGAAGCAGGCATACGCTTCATCATGCAACAGCTGGCCACCATTCACTACCACCAACCGCATTTCGTCATAGGCGTGGTCAACGATAAAGATATTCAGACAATGCTGGCATTGTTGCCCAAAGATGCAGTGTATTATTTCTGCAAAGCAAATGTGCCAAGAGGCCTTAACCCAAATGAATTAAGACAAATCGCCTCCACCTTCGGGCTGCTCGGCAAAAGCTACTCCTCCGTCCGCAATGCACTTAAGGCTGCAAGAAAACACGCCGGCCCCGACGACCTTGTTTTCGTTGGCGGTAGTACCTTTGTAGTAGCCGAAGTCATATAACCAAACACCGACACAATCATTCTACATATCTCTGTGCATCTGTTTTCATTTGGGTGTGCCCCTGTCGGGTCGGGCTATCCGCCTTACTTCGTGCCGGCTTCTATCCCTTACACGCATTCAATTAAAAATTAAAAATTAAAAATTAAAAGTTATAAGTGAAAAGTGAAAAGTGAGAAGT
>JAIBCG010000051.1 GCA_019694295.1 Saprospiraceae bacterium | reverse complement strand
GCTTTGCATTACACTGTCAGGTACAGAGCTCTCCAGATCTCATTTATTCATTAGTCAGTTTATTCTGCACATCATTAGGGCGTGCCCCTCCGCTCCGCTCCGGGTCGCTCCCTTCCGGAGTTCGCTTCGCTCCGTGGCAAAGCCACCAAAGTCCTCCAGGCAGCTCACGCAGACAGACTGCACGACATTATACCGGCGTTTAACCCGGATAACATATTAGCAATTTAATCGAAAATGATTCGTACAAAAACAACAACAATTATTAATATTAAACCAAAATCTCATGGACATTTCAAAAAAAATTCCTTACTTGCACATTTAATTCGTTCGTCACTTGATACAGCCATCTATAGTTTACCGGTATTTGTTGTCTGCTATCCTGCTCAGTGTCGTCTTCGGTACTGTTTCTTGCAGTTTGTTCAAACCATCTGCGTTGCATGACGCTACCATCCAACACCCATCTGAAGAAAAAATACTATTCCTGGTTTTCCGTATGACCGGCGACACGCTGCTGCACAACACAAGGCTAGAACTACTCCAAACGACCATCACCGATGGTGCATTCAAACAAAACAAACTCGAACAGCCACCTTCACCTAATTACCTCATCATTGAAGTGGCTGCCAATAATAAGAATTCCTTTAAAACCTTCGCCGAACATCCTTTGGTCAGGAGGGTTGAATACGATGCAGGCAACGAACTGAAGTCTAAAATCATCCATCTAAGTGAAGGAGATTTTTTTGTGCGTTTGCCCATCAAAGGCAACAACAACAAAGTAAAAATCACTGAAATTCTCGAATCGGGCAGACGAACTGTTCTGTTTAACAATCCAATCCTTTCAAAATGAAACACTTCATACTTTTGGCACTAGCCATCTTTTCGACGCTCAAAAACTTATCGGCACAAGCCATCGGCCTCGACACATTGGTGCTAAACGGCTCTGCGGATAAGTACATCAATATCGTGTTCATGGGTGACGGCTATACAGCATCCGAACAGGACAAATTCATTACAGACGCTGAAAAGATGACCAACTACCTTTTCTCACAGTCGCCTTGGTCCGACTACAAAAACTATTTCAATGTGTTTGCAATAAAGGTGGTATCCAACGAATCCGGTACCAAACATCCCAACACTGCTTCTGATTGTTCTTCATCCAATGTACCCGTTTCAGACCCCGACACCTACTTCAGCCTTACATTCGACTACAATGGTATCCACAGACTGGTGGCGCCTAAGAATTATCCGAATGTAGTGAAGGTGCTCTCCGAAAATTTCCCCAAATACGACCAGGCTATCATCGTTGCCAATTCTCCTTATTACGGCGGCAGTGGTGGCGACTTTGCTACTGCTACTACCCATACAAGCAGCTCTGACGTAGCAGCCCACGAGATCGGGCATTCCTTCGCCAAGCTGAGTGATGAATATTACGCCGGTGACGGATATGCTTACGAGAAGGTAAATATGACGCAAGAAACAGATCCGGCCAAGGTAAAATGGAAAAACTGGTTGGGCTTTAACGAAATAGGCATCTACCAGCACTGTTGTGGCGGCAATTCTGCCAAATGGTACAAACCTAGTCAGAAATGTAAAATGCAGGCACTCGGTAAAGAATTTTGCAATGTGTGTCGGGAGGCTACCATCGAAAAAATTCATGCTCTGGTCAATCCAATCGTCAGCTATTCGCCTGCTACCTCCGTTATTTCTACCGAAGACTCGCTGATCACTTTTCACCTCGACAAACTCATGAAACCTCTGAGCAATTCACTCCAAATCGACTGGACACTTGACAATCAGCCATTCTATACCGGCACCGATTCTGTGCAGATTAACCAAAGTACGTTGGCGGCAGGCAAGCACACCCTTGTTGTAACAGTAGTAGATACCAATCTGCTACAACGCATCAATAACCATTCGTCTATACACTTCAGCACCGTCACCTGGACCATCGACAAAAAGACTACATCCACACAAGTGCTTTCAGCTGCCAATAAGATCTCCTGGAGTGTAACTCCCAATCCGGCTACTTCTTTTATAAGGCTTGAGACCGAATCAGAAGACTTGGTGTTGCTCGAAGTAAATATCAGCTCATTAGATGGCAAGTTGAACAAAAGAATATTGAAACAAAATATCAAAGGCACATTTTCTGACACATTCGACGTCTCTTCTCTTCAGCCGGGCCTGTATATTTTAACGTTTGACATGAACGGGCAAAAATTTACACAAAAGCTTGTAATACAATGATTTGTATGTGAATTACAACAAGAGTCATATACTTCCAAAGCTTTTGCTTGTTTAAATTTTATGATTTAACGCATAAAAATCATAGCCGCTACTGACTTTGGTCAAGGTATTTTTATTCACAAGTCTGTACTTTTGAAATAAAAATTATCAACAATATGATTAAGGAAGTAAATGGAGACATTTTATTGACGGATTCGAAGGTAATTGCACATTGTGTTGCACCTGCCGATCATTTTGAGAGTGGGTTGGCACTCAGTCTCAGAGAAAGGTATCCGGCTATGGTAAAGGATTTCAGGCATTATTGCTACACACACAGTCCAAAGGCAGGTGATATTTGGACATGGGGCGGTGTAGGCGGCATGCAGATAGTAAACCTGATGGCACAGGAGCCTGCAGAATCTATGCGGTCACGTCAACATGGCGGCAAGGCAAGCATTGTCAACCTTGACAGAACATTGAAAGCCCTTGCAAAACTAGCAGAGGAAGAAAAATTTGACAGCATTGCCATTCCGAGGCTTGCTACCGGTGTTGGTGGCCTTGAGTGGGACGAAGTAAAGCCGTCAATAGAAAAATATCTGGGTGACATACCGATTCCGGTATATGTTTACAGCACTTTTACCAAAGACCTGAAGGCAGAAGAAAAATAATGATTATTGGTTTAGAAGATTGAAAGATGGGTACCGGTTGGCATCTGCTACCGGTACTTTTTCTATGGGTTTATTTAAGGCCATGCCATTCGTCCAAAAAATCATCTAAAAATCGTTCCATCACCAGGTGTCTGTTAGCAGCTATCTTCTTTGCTGTCTCTGTGTTCATCATATCTTTTAGCAATAGCAGTTTTTCGTAAAAATGATTGATAGTCGGAGCATTACTGTTCCTGTATGTTTCGCCTGTGATGTTGGTCTCTGGTTTGATGTCAGGATCATACATTGCTCGGTTTTTGAAACCTCCAAAACTAAATGCCCGCCCAATACCAACTGCTCCGATAGCATCCAGTCGGTCAGCATCTTGCACGACAAGCATTTCAGGTGAAGAAAACACCACACCATCCAGTTGTTTCCTGAACGACATATTCCTAACGATATGAACGACATGTCCTACAATATCCTCCGACACATTCAGACTTTTAAGAAATCGGCCGGTAGTTTCAGCCCCGATTGCCTCATTTCCATCATGGAACTTTGCATCTGCAATATCGTGTAGTAAAGCAGCAAGCTCTACTACGAATGGGTTTACATCTTCTGATCCGGCTATCAACTTCGCATTGTTCCACACTCTTTGCGTATGGAACCAATCGTGTCCGCCTTCTGCTCCGGCAAGGGTTCGCTTGACAAACTGTACAGTTTTTTCGATTATTTCCCGTTCATTCTCGTTTAGCATAAACAGTGCCTTGTTAAGATATTGGATATTGAAATAGAATGATGATTATCTGCCGGGCATATTCTGTATGATAGCATCAGCTGCCCTACCCGATGCACCCTGGTTTCCAAGTATTTTTCGCAGCAGAATATAATCAGATTGTATTCTGTTCCGAACATCAGGCTGAGCCAGTTTCTTCAATTCTTCGCTTAGCATTGCTTCGTTCATTTCATCTTGTATGAGTTCTTTTACAACTTCTCTGTCCATGATCAGGTTGACAAGGGAGATGTATTTTATTGTTATAAGCCTGCGGGCAATGAGGTACGAGAGTTTGTCTCCTTTATAGCATACCACTTGTGGCACCCCGAATAGTGCCGTTTCAAGTGTGGCAGTACCGGAAGTTACCAAGGCAGCATAAGCTTCGTTCAGCAATGTGTATGAACTACCTCGATATCGACCAACCTCAGGGAAACCATCCAATAGTGCATCATAAAAATCATCCGGAATGGCGGGTGCACAAGCTATAGCAAAGCGGTACTCCGGAAATCTCCTTGTAGTGGCAAGCATTGTAGGCAATATCCGTTTGATCTCTTGCCTGCGACTACCTGGTAGTAAGGCAATTGTTTTTACAGGATCGTTCGCTCTGTCCGATACATTTTCACCCTCTAAGATGACATCAAGTAGTGGATGCCCGACAAAACTGACCGGGTAATTGTATCTGGCATAAAATTCTTCTTCGAACGGCAGTATGACCAACATTTGATCGACATATTTCTTTATTTGATGTACCCTCGACTCATGCCAAGCCCATATCTGAGGTGAAATGTAATACACTACACGGATATTATTTTGGCTGGCCCACTTAGCAATCCGGAGATTGAACCCCGGATAATCTACAAGGATGAGTACATCAGGCCTCCATTGCAGGATGTCTTTCTTACACAACTTTATATTGCCCAGAATGGTGCGGATATTCATCAATACTTCTACAAAACCCATGAAGGCGAGTTCGCGTATGTGCTTGGTCAGCTCAACACCGGCATCCTTCATCATATCGCCGCCCCAAGCTCTGAACACAGCCTCTTCATCTCTGGCTTTTAATGCCTTCACCAGATTAGAAGCATGAAGGTCGCCGGATGCCTCACCTGCTATAATATAGTACTTCATTGTATCTGGTGCATGATTTCACTACCAAACCTGATAATCCAGATAAGCCCAAGGATGGATGTCGCTATCACAATCCCCCGCATCGACTGGTCATATCTGAGCTTTTTGTAATAATTAATAAGCAGAACATTTATACAAATACCTATAAGATACACAGTACGCGGACGAACAACAGGGTTGGCGCTGCCTTCACCGCCACCAAGACGTATGATTTGTTCAAGGATGAGCATAACGATAGCCGCTGTCAATATCGGAAAAAAAATGCCTGCCGCCAGTGCAAACAAAAGATTATTCTTTTTGAGAAACATAAGTTTACGGATTGATGGTTTCCAGTTGTTTAAAATTGTTGATCTGCTCGTAGAATGTTAGGTCATATTGTGCCGGCACTACCGATATGTAACCGTTCTCAAGAGCAAATACATCTGTATCAACGCCTTCATCTTCATTGACGAATTTGCCGGTGAGCCAGTAGTAGCTTTGGCCTCTTGGGTCTTTGGCCTCCATGTAGTCTTCTATCCACCTTGCCTTCGCTTGTCTGCACACACGTACACCTTGTATTTCGTCTTTGCTAAGTTTAGGAATGTTTACATTCAGTAAAGTATATGGTTCGAATCTGTTTTGCAATACATATTCCATTATTTGTCGGATGTAAGGCTCTGCCTGATCAAAATCGGCATCAAACGAGTAATCAAGCAATGAGAACCCTACGGACGGTATATTCTCAACAGCCGCCTCCATTGCAGCCGACATAGTCCCGGAGTAAATAATATTGAGCGAGCTGTTCGACCCATGGTTTATGCCGGATACGCACAGGTCTATTTTTCGGTCTTTAAGTAGTACGTTCTTGGCCAGTTTTACACAATCGACCGGTGTACCCGAACATTCCCATGAACTTACATCGTCAAAAATATGCACTTTCTTAAGCCGCAACGGTTGTTCGATGGTGATGGCGTGCCCTTGACCTGACTGCGGACTGTCAGGCGCAACCACTACTATTTCGCCCAATTGTTTGGCTATTTCCATAAGTTTTCTGATTCCGGGAGCTGTTATACCGTCATCGTTGGTTACAAGTATCAGTGGTTTATTCATTTGTAAATTTTTAAAGTATCAAAATTAGCAGTTTTTTGCCTATTCTGTTGGTGACAGCTGAAGAATATTCGATAATGAGCAAAAACAAACTTGACCAAATGACAAAAGCCACCCCTGAACAAGAGTGGCTTTTGTGCAATATGAATAAAAATTTATTTAAAAATTCTCAATTCCTTGATACGAGCTTTCTTACCGATCATGCTTCTCAGGTAGAATAGCTTCGCTCTTCGTACTCGTCCTTTCTTGACAACTGTGATATTGTCAATATTTGGGCACGCATAAGGGAAAATCCTCTCTACACCCACACCATTCGAAATTTTACGAACGGTAAAAGACTTAGATTGTTGAGCTCCGCTAATTTGAATAACATCACCTTTATAGTCCTGAATACGGACCTTATCCCCTTCTACGATTCTGTAGGCAACAATGATATTATCACCTGCTCTGAACTCAGGGTATTTGTTTTGAGTTTTTGTGTTTAACTGTTGGTGTACGTATTGTATTGCATCCATTTTCTAAATATTTTTAAAGGCCTTTTTTATAAGCAGGTGCAAAGGTAAAAACTATTTGATATAAATCAAAATTTTTATTTATTTTATTACTGTCGCAAATCCATTTAATTGAATTTCCTTTCCACGTGGCTCTTTATACCGCACTTTTACCACATACACCCCATTCTGTACAAAGTTCCCTTCGTGGTTTACCCTGCCATCCCATCCGGCTGAAGGGTCGTTTGAAGTGTAGATAATGGCACCCCATCGGTTCCAGACGGTCATTTCAAAATCTACAATCCCGTGAAATATACCCTGTCCCTGATACACATCGTTTAAGCCGTCACCATTCGGTGAAAATGCATTTGGAAGAAAGAATGTAACTACAGGTTTAACATCCAATATCCTTATCAAGGTATCAAGACAGCCCGATGGATGTTTTACTATTTGAGTTACCGTATATACGCCCGTGTCCTGGTATGTGTGTATAGGATTCTGAATATAAGTAGTTCGTCCGTCACCAAAGTCCCAATACCAGCTCGTTGCCAGTTTCGATTCGTCAGTAAACGTTACCTGAGGATTGATGTTGCTCGGTTCGGATGGCGAATAACTAAATCCTGCTTCCGGGCTTGGTTCAATCTTTATGAGTTTATTAAACACCGAACCGGTTTTGCATCCTATCGGAGATGTTATTTCTATTCCAACATCATATACACCCGGTTCTGTATAAGTATGTGTGGGGCTAATAGCCTTACCGGTAGTACCATCACCGAAATCCCACTCAACATTATAAGTATTATCTATTGGGTGAGATTGGTTGTCAAATATTATTTTGGCCGGAATACAACCCACAAATCTCGATGGTTTTACTACTACTACCGGTGGGACAGGGAAATAACTGACATTTTTTGTGATACTGTCTGAACAACCATTTAGGTCAAAGACCCTCAACTTAACCGGATAATTTCCTGCATCCTTGAATAAATGTGCCGGATTGGTTTCGCTGCTGAGTGAGCCATCCTGGAAATCCCAGTACCAATTTTCTATTTTTCCAGCTTCCGAATATGATTTATCCACAAATTTGACCGGCTCTGCTTTACATGTATCATAATCAAAACTAAAATCAGCTTTCAGATCCGGAAATACATTCACATATATTGTTGCTGTATCTGCACAGGTTGTGCCCTTGTTGATAATCATTGTACCTTTATATGTACCATAGCCGGGAAAAGTAATGGTGGCATCTTTCTCTTTCGATTCTTGCGGAGATGCCCCTTCAAAATACCAGTCATAACTAAAAATATTGCTGGATGGCGTACTCTCATTTTTAAATTTCAATGTATTTTCTCCACAAATATTCAATACAAATTGCTGATTTCCAAGTACTTTATCATTTTTAAGGGAAGCATTGACCAAAGGCTCGCAGTTGGCTACATTGAACTGAAAGTCACGTCGAACGGTACTCAGTTTGACACCATTCCTGTATTCGGTAACACAGATACCTACCACAAATTGCCCAAGTTGTTTTGGGTTGACGGTCAATTGTCCTGTAACCGGATCTATTGATATTACTGAACTTGCACCCAGGGGTTTGTCATACGTAAAATTGGGTATCTGAAAATTCACAAAATCAAAAGGAGGTGGACATGCCGGACTTGGAGAAACCCCATTACAACCATTAACTTGATTATTTCCTTGTGCCTTGCCACCACCAAGCAAGGGTGCACACAGTTCGTACACCAATTGATCACCGTCAGCATCCGAGGCAGAATGGTCAAATTTTAATGGCTCATTTATACAAATAAGTGTTGGCGGAAAATTATCAAACACCGGCGAGTTATTACACACTTTCTGCGCTTCCGGTGTCAGTTCTATTTCGTATGTAGCTCCACTATCTTGAGGGTCAATGATATTAGTTATTGTATTATTTCGGCAACATCGTTGATAAACGACATGATAGCTATTCTCACTTAAAGGTAGATTAAGTGTAAATTCATATATTGCCTCTTCTACACATACAACCGGAGGCACCTTGAGACAAGGATATACAGGGGGCAGGATATTTGCTTTATCACCGAAGTCAATATTTGGTTTTTTGAAAGCAGATTTTTGCGTAAGGCTTGTACAATTGATGGTATTGCCACATTTATATACACCAAGAGTGGCAGGTGCATCAAAACCCGCACCGCCCGCCTTAGGGTCACAATCCCGATACACCTTAAGCGTAAATCTGTAATTGTTATTGCCAAGGCATTGGTACGACATTACACCACCTACTATGTGCTTTGCTAACAAATTTCCACTTGCCAATAATAAAAATGATATAATAAATACCTTTGAAATGAAGTTCATATCTTTAATTAAGAAAAGAAAACACAAATAAAAGCTAAATTCTTTTAAAAATCTTAGTTTTGTTAAAATAAATTAAACTCTCAAAAAGGGTTTTCGTTCAATTGGTATATGAATTTCGAAAATGATGACATTGAGCACATCGCAGACCTCGTCCAACAAGATGCTGTGATACTCTATCCTACCGATACTATCTGGGGCCTCGGATGTAATGCACTGAGCGAAAAAGCTATTCAAAAAATCATCTCTATCAAAGGCAGACCACCCGAAAAAGGCTTTGTCGTATTGGTCGAAAGCCTTGAAATGCTTAAAAATTATGTCGAAGATGTAAACCCGAAAATAGAAACGCTGTTGGTACACCATACACGCCCAATAACAGTTATATATCCTCAACCGAAAGGTCTGAGCCCCTTGGCTTGTGCACCCGATGGCTCAGTGGCAGTACGTATTGTTACAGATGAATTCTGCAAAGAACTGATATGGGCATGTGGACTTCCACTCATTTCTACTTCTGCCAACATTAGCGGTGAACCATTCCCTGCAAATTTTGGTGAAATAAGCTCTGAAATCTTGTCTGCTGCCGATTATGTCGTAAAATACAGACAGAATGACCGTTCTAAAGCCGAACCAAGTACTATCGTTAAAGTCACCCATAAAAAAGAACTCGAGTTCATCCGCAAATAATTGTATTTAATGTAAACTTTCCTTTTACCAAACTTTATTAGAATACGCATGTCAATTAAATATCTACTTTCCGTTACTTGTCTGGTGTTTGTATCCACAACGATATTTGCACAGAAGTATTCCGAATCAAACATAACGCTTCATACCGAATCAGGTGATCTGCAAGGTACACTGGCTGTCCCTCATACTTCTGCCAAAGTGCCACTGGCTATCATCATCCCGGGTTCGGGTCCTACTGACCGCAATGGCAATACACCAATAGGTACCAATAATTCGCTCAAAATGCTGGCCCAGACGCTTGGCGATAAGAAAATAGCCTCACTGCGATTCGACAAAAGGGGAATAGCCCAAAGTAAAGATGCCGCTAAAGATGAGTCTGAAATGCGATTCGAAGATAATGCAGCGGACGTATCTTTATGGATTGAATTGCTCCGCAAAGATGAAAGATTCGGCAAAATAACGCTTATCGGGCACAGTGAGGGTTCTCTGGTGGCGCTACTGGCCGCTAAACATGCAGATGCATACATATCGCTTGCAGGTGCCGGACGACCTATTGATATAATACTCAAAGAACAACTCGACAACATTCCTGAAGATATGAAGGCAGGGGCATTTACGGTCATCGATAGCCTCAAAATGGGACACATGGTAAATAAATATGACCCGAGGCTGTTTTCTATATTCCGCCCATCAGTGCAGCCTTATATGATTTCGTGGATAAAATACGATCCGGCCCGAGAAATAAGCAACTTGAAACTTCCTGCACTTATCATACAGGGTACAAAAGACCTCCAGGTGGGGATTGTGGATGCCAAACTACTGTCTCAGGCCAAACCAAATGCACGTTATGTATTGATTCAGAATATGAACCATGTACTAAAAGACATTACAAGCGATGACAGAAACGATAATTATAAATCCTATAATGACCCTGTTTTACCTTTAGACAAAACACTGGTTAAGGAAATTCAAAAATTCATTAAAAAATACGGAAAATAAGTTCCGTTACTATCCATTCACTTTCTTGTGGTCTGCCAGAAATTTGGCTAACCCGATGTCTGTCAACGGATGATAGAATAATCCTTTTATAGAATCTAGCGGACAAGTGACTACATCAGCACCACTTTCTGCAGCTTCGACAATCTGTTTCGACGAACGGATAGAAGCTGCCAGTATTTCGGTATCATATTGCTGGATGGCATATATTTCTGCTATCTGTTGGATAAGCATCATACCGTCCCAGTTCATATCATCAATACGACCAATGAAAGGCGAAACATAGGTGGCACCTGCTTTGGCTGCAAGGATAGCCTGACCAGCCGAAAACACCAAGGTACAGTTTGTACGGATACCGTTTTCCGTAAAGTAACGGATGGCCTTCACTCCATCCACAGTCATTGGTACTTTTACTACAATATTAGGTGCTATCTCGGACAATGCCACACCTTCTTTGATCATTGCTTTATATTCTGTAGCTATCACTTCTGCACTTACATCTCCATCTACTATTTCACAGATTTTGCGGTAATGTGCCATGATGTTGTCGGCACCCTTTATTCCTTCTTTTGCCATCAGAGACGGATTGGTAGTTACACCATCAAGAATACCAAATGATTTGGCTTCTAGTATCTGATCTAGGTTGGCTGTGTCAATAAAAAATTTCATAAGAAGATGTTTTGAGTATAGAAACTAAGAAGGTGAGGAATCACGTCGTACCGCTCAACCACCTACCCTTGCTGCATTTCTGCCCTGGGGGGGTTCGGCAGGAGCTGGTCACATGACCCTCACCGGGTGCAAAGGTAATTATTTTTTTCATTAAATAAATATATATTTGAATTCTTTTTCGTGATATTTGAATTTCACAAAACACAAACAGCTGATTGTCTGTTTATTACTTCTAAATCATGTGGTATAGTTCTTTCAATCTTGTTGCTTCTCCTTCCCATATCCATTGTTTTTTTGCCTTCAGGCAATTCATCCTTAACCTTGTGTGTAACGACAGATCAGAATGAAGAAGCTGTAGTTGCCTGATGATTGTTTCCGGTCTAAGATTATCTATCAGCACAGCCACTTCATACTCCTTATTGAGCGCAGCGTATTCCGGAAAATCCATAGTCAACACCGGGATACCAAACTGTACATAGTCGAAAAACTTGTTTGCAAGCGAGTAATAGTAGCTTTTTCCTTTGTTTTCAAGCAAATTTAACCCAACATAAGCTCCTGCTGTGAACCCATCAAGCTGATCGGGGTCCAGATTGCCTGTAAAAATTACGCGCTTCTGTAAACCATACTTCTTAACTGCCAAAATCAGTTCTTCTTTAAGGTATCCGGCTCCGGCTATGATGAGTCTGTATTCGGGCAGATTGTTCATGGCTTCTATCATTGGCTCGAGTCCGCGACCTTCATTCAAAGCTCCCTGATAAAGCAAATATGGCTGTGCAATAAGCGGCAACTGTACTGATGCAATATCTTTTTGAATAGGCATATTCCTTATAACGTGGAATGGTCGTTTGTATTTTTTGGTAAAAATGTCAGCCAATGCCGGCCCCACTGTGTAGCATAATTTCATCCCTGGTACACACCAGTTACCTACTATTGTCCATATCTTCTTAACAAAAGCTCTGTCGCTGACCTCCGGAACTTCTTCGAAATACTCATGTGCATCAAATGTAGCCGGCTTGAACCGTAGCTTCGATACCAAATACACCGGCAATATTGTGTCCAGATCAACTGCTCCAAGTATATCAAAACGTCTGAAAATCAAATAAAAGAATAAACGGATGTTATATTCTACGTAAAATAATTTGCCTGCATCGAACCAGCATTTCAGCCTGGTCTGCTTGGATGATTTTGCTACTACAGTAGTCGAATTTTTCCGAAGGCGGCCTACAAGCTCCACCTCGTACCCGTCTTCGGCAAGTGTACTGCAGATGCGCATCATCCGTTGGTCGGTGACTAGGTCGTTGGTCACACAAAATATTATCTTTTTCATCCGATGAATTCTATCATTTCGTCATCCTTAATCCTGACTTGCTTTTCATTGACTAGATACTGTAATATTTCAAGCACTTTTGATTTATATTTTATTGAAAATGAAGCGATTAGCTCATCAACATTCATTCTATTCTCCTGGAGTTTACGCTTGATGGTACCAAGCAATTCTGCTTCGACTCTTTCGCTTTCTGTCTTGCGTTTTCGCATTACACAAATATCACAGATACCACATTCTCCGACCGGTTTTTCATCAAAATATTCAAGAAGCTGTACATCACGACATACCGGTCGTTGCAAATATTTGAGTACACTATGTAACTTGGCAGCTGCCCGCTCTTTCAAGAATGTGTATTTCTGCAGGTCTATGCTTAGATACTTTGCTTCCACCCTATCGGTGAGGAAGGTGATGACCGGTGTGTCTTTTCGCGAAAAATATTCTATAAACCCAATCATTTTCAGATAATTGAGCATTTCGTGTAGTTGAACTACCTTTATATTCATCATAAAACACAACCTGTGTTCATCAAGTACTACCGGCTGTCTGAACACACCTTGGTGCAATCTTAGAATAGTGGTTATCAGCTTTTCATACAATGGATTCTTTAGCTGAAACTGATACAATTCGTTGCGATCGGTATTGAATACCAGTCTGGGTGGGTTAAATACTGACTCTGTCACAACCAGCACTCCTGAACGTTCGAGGATTTTTAAGGTTGATGATACTGTGGCAGGTTCGAAACCAAAATTTTTACTAAAAACCAATAGATCAAAATCAAACGAAACGCCTGCTCCGGCACCTGTTGCCAACTGTAGGTAACTACCCAATGCCTGATATATTCTCTTGATCACTTCAATCTCCGGAAATGACAGTTCGAAGCTTCTTTCAAGTGCTTTTACATCGCTTTCATTGTATAAAATGATTGCCCATGACTTTTTACCATCACGCCCTGCCCTACCTGCTTCCTGAAAATATGCCTCAAGTGTATCGGGCACATCCAGATGGACCACAAGCCTTACATCGGGCTTGTCGATGCCCATACCAAAGGCATTGGTACAGACCATGACCCTTATCTTGTTTTTAATCCAGTCTTCTTGTTTGCGAAACCTTTCTTCAGCTTCAAGGCCTGCATGATAATGATCGGCTGAAATACCTTTTTGCTGTAAGAAAATAGCTGTTTCTTTGGTAAGCTTTCTGTTGCGCACATATATAAGTGCTGTACCCGGTACATTATTCAACAATTGGAGTAATCGGTGTAGTTTGCCTTCCTCCCGTATGACCGAATATGACAAATTCTCTCTTGAAAAACCCGATCTAAATATCTGTGGCAATCTTAATGCTAACTGTATCTGTATGTCTTTTACTACATCGCGTGTAGCAGTTGCTGTAACGGCAAGTATAGGCACATCTGCAAATAATTCTCTTAAACTCTTGATATGCAGATAGGTAGGCCTGAAATCATGCCCCCACTGCGATACACAGTGCGCCTCATCTACTGCTATGAAACTTACCTTCATCTGCATGATTTTGTCCATTGCCTTTACAGATACGAGGCGTTCAGGAGAAATGTACAAGAGTTTTGTATCACCCAGTATTACGTTGTCCATTATTCTTTCTATATCCCTGAAGTGCATACCTGAATAAACAGCTTCTGCCTTGATATTTCGACGCTTCAGTTGATCTACCTGGTCTTTCATCAATGCTATCAGAGGCGACACTACTATACACACGCCTTCCATCATCAAGGCGGGCACCTGAAAGCAGACCGATTTTCCACCACCGGTAGGTAGCAGTGCAATAGCATCTTTACCGGCTAAGATACAGTCCACTATTTCTTGCTGCAAAGGCCTGAAAGAATCGTAATGCCAGTATTTTTTAAGGATTTCGAGCGAATTGTTCATGCCGTTGATTGCCCTACATAATGTTTACTTCCGGACTGAGCTTCACACCAAAATGATCGTACACGTCCTCGATTATCTCGGTGGCGAGTTGCAATATTTCCTTACCGGTAGCATCATTATAATTAACCAACACAAGTGCTTGTTGTTCATAACTACCGCAGTTGCCTTTTCGCCTGCCTTTCCATCCACGTTGTTCTATTAGCCAACCGGCAGGTATTTTCACCAAGCCTTCAGCTGCCGGATAGTGTGGGATAGAAGGATACTTTTCCTGTATTTTTAAAAATAACTCACGAGATATTTCCGGATTTTTGAAAAACGAACCTGCATTACCAAGCGTTTTTGGATCAGGTAATTTACTTTGCCTTACTGCTATCACCGCTCTGCTGATATCCAATATACCCGGATCAGTAATATGCTGTTTATCGAGTTCTGACTTGAGAGCTGCATAAGATGAGTGCAGTTTGTGATTCTTTTTAGTCAATTGAAAATACACTCTTGAAATGATAAGTCTGCCTTTCCATTCGTGTTTAAAAATGCTGTCGCGATAACCGAATTTGCACGCTTCCTTTGAAAAAGTGAGTGTATTACCTGTGAGCAAATCGATTGCCTCTAGTGAATGAAACACATCTTTGAGCTCTACACCATACGCACCAATATTCTGCACAGGAGCGGCACCTACTGTACCGGGAATGAGAGAGAGATTTTCAATGCCTCCGTAATCTTTATCTATACACCATAAAACAAACGAATGCCAAACCTCTCCGCCACCTGCCTTTATGATAATGTCTGAATCAGATTCTTCTACAATTTCTATACCTGTTATTTTGTTGTGTAATACAAAGGCTTGAATGTCCTCGGTAAATAAGATATTGCTTCCACCACCCAGCACAAACACAGGTAACGAAGTCTGCCCAATAGCCTCCAGTACATCTGCCTCCGTTTCAGCTGCGCAATAAGCGGTTGCAAAAACCCCGATACCAAAAGTATTCAGCTCCTTAAGTGAAAATTGATGTTTAACCTGCATTGGCACGCAATCCTTTAACATCCACTATTTTCAATCCCCAGAATCCTTTGCTAACAGGTAAATAAACCTTTGAACCTTTCTGCGCATCACTGATCCATTTCTGATCCGTTTTTAACTGTATGTTCTGACTATTTTGTTCGAGGGCTACTAAATAAAAACTCGGTTCAAGTGTTTCAAATTTAAGCTGGCCGAATGGTTTTGACAAAACAGGTTTTTGACTAACAAATGTAAATTCTTCAATGTGGTTACTCTTTTCCGCAAACCATCTGTTCGATTTGATAGCAATGAGTGGGATAACCAACAGAAAAGCCAGTATGACAAACAGAAAATTTCGTGTTCGTTCGATAGAATTAGGTGGGCTTTTTATTGTAAAATATGCCGTAATAAACCCTGCCACCACGGCTATAGCAATTGACTTCAAGACAAGGCCGGCCAGACCAAGTGTGCTATCTATGTATTCGAATTCGGTCAAATAGCCGATTATAACGCCAAAAACGATGACAGTGCCTAATACAGCTATCATACGCGATGTTGAATCTTTCATGTCAATGTATTTTCAAACTGCAATTTAGCAAGATTCTGATACAAACCTACAGATTTATGGATTAATTCTTCGTGTGTGCCTTGTTCGGCAATGGTGCCTGACTCGATTACGTATATTTTATCTACATTCCTTATAGTGGCAAGCCTGTGAGCGATGATGATGGATGTCCTGCCTTTCATAAGCTCTTCTAACGCTGCCTGTACAAGTTTTTCAGATTCGGCATCAAGTGAGGAGGTAGCTTCATCGAGAATCAATATAGCCGGATCCTTCAGTATTGCCCTTGCTATGGCTATTCGCTGTCTTTGCCCACCTGAAAGTTTGATACCACGCTCTCCAACGATGGTGTCAAGCCCTTCGGGAAATTTCTTGATAAACTCCATAGCAAAAGATCGTTCTGCAGCCTCCCTTACTTCATCTTCATTTGCTGAAGGACGGCCATAGAGTATGTTCTCGCGGATGGTACCACCAAAGAGCATTATTTCCTGAGGAACGATGGCCAGATTGCTTCTATAGCCCGAAATATCATATTCTTCGATACGTTTGCCATCTACTAGTATCCTTCCCTGATTGATATCATAAAACCGCATGATAAGTTGCACAATCGTAGATTTTCCTGCTCCACTCGAACCAACCAAAGCAATCTTTTCGCCAGAATTGATTTCAAACGAAACATCTTTCAACACTTCTGCCTCAGGCCGACCCGGGTATGCAAACCGCACATGCTCGAAACGAATATTGCCCTTGACAGGAATGGGCTTTACCGATGTCTGTCCTATTTTTATTTCAGAATCCATAGCCATTATTTCAAGAATCCTTTCAGATGCCCCTATGGCTTTCAATATCTGTGTGTAAAGATCTCCTAACCCACCAATCGAGCCTCCGATAATGCCTGTCACTACGATAAATGAAACCAGATCGCCGGGGTTCATGGTGCCGTTTTGTACGAGTGCGGCTCCCTGCCATAGAATAAAAAATATTACTCCAAAAACGATGGCTATGACAAATGCCAGGAAAGCACCACGCCAGATACCATAAGACATAGAAAGCTTGACCACCTTATCAATCGAAGAACCGTAGCGCTTTACCTCAAACCATTCGTTTGTAAATGCCTTAACGGCTGCTATCGACTGTAGCGATTCGTCAAGAATGACGTTGGTAGAGGCAAGTTCCTCCTGACGTCTCTTTGAAAAATTACGGATGTAACGCCCGAATACGATTGCTATGATAACGATAACCGGAAAGGTGGCAAACATAAGCAACGACAACTTCGGTGTTTTATATACCAGAAAATATATGCCGATGACCAAAGTAATAATCTGTCTGAAAAACTCTGCGACATATATGCTTAATGCATCTTGTAGCTGCTGAACATCATTGGTAGTTCGACTGGTAAGCTCGCCTACCCGGTTGTTTTCAAAGAAAGTGACAGGCAGCGAAATAATTTTGGAATAAAGTGTTTTCCTTATATCGGCCATGGCATGTTCGCTTACGTGCGTGAAGATGATGACACGAATGTATGATACTACACTTTGAATAATAAGTACGACCAGCAGAAAGATGCCGAGGTCGCGAATAGTCAGGTTGTATTCCGATTTGCCAGTGGCGATATTGAGAAATTCGCCCGAAGCGGCCGGAAATATCATAAATACAACACTAGAGACAGCCAACAATATTAGGCCTATAGTAATCAGCCATTTGTAAGGTTTCAGGAATTTGAAAATCCGGACAGATTTGCGGAAAGATTCTTTTGAAAATCTGACTTTAGCTTCATCTTCCTTTCCTGTGTTTTGATTTTTGCGCAGTGCCATAATAAATTTTCTGTCTGCAAATTTACACATATATCATACTTTCCGGCTAATACTTGATGATGGTAATTGCAAACCTTAACCAAACCTTAAGACTTGAAGCTTTATTCATGTATTAGAATTTACTTAAAGTTTTTGTTGAAATATTCTGAGAAAATAGCAAAAATATGCTCATTTTTCAAGAATAGGAATATTTAAATTTAACAAATAAAATAGATAAACCATATTTAAACATCTGATAAAAAGGAAGTAGTAATCCATATTCTATTTACATAACATCATAAAAATCCATTCAAATAATGCTTAAAGTAAACCATATTCAATGACTATCAAACCATAAGAATGATAATATTTATTTATATGTATTGACAAAATTCATAATAAAAGACAA
>JAIBCG010000050.1 GCA_019694295.1 Saprospiraceae bacterium | reverse complement strand
ACAGTACGGTGTACGCGAAGAGAACTTACGAGAGCGCAATATGCTGAATATGGTGGACCAACCCGATGCCGGACAAAAGGTATATCTGAGAGGCAAACTGCCAAAAAATGAAAAAATTAAAACCATCAAAGCAATGCCTGTACAGACAGAAACACCAAAATCTGCTGTTGATACACTGGCAATTTCCTCTCCCAATGCTGAAACAAACACAAATCCGTCACAGGTGCAAGTAAAGCAAACTCCTAAGGAGCCGGCTAATGGCAATAATGATTTGCTTGATTTTTACGTAGTACCTCAGGAGAAAAAATCAGACAGCACTCAGACTGCCAAACCGGATACATCAACATTCAAGCCTGCCATTACAGGTGTCAATGTTCCTTCAACACCGGTGGTTACAAAAGTACAAACCACACAGCAAGACCCAGTAACCAAAACAGAACAAGCTGCTCAACCAAACAAAAATCAAAGCCCCGGCACCGACTTTTATCATACTGTGGACAAAGGCGATACACTTTATAATATTTCAAAAAGATATAATACCACAGTTGCGAAAATCAAGGAAATAAACCAACTTGCATCAGATTATATTACTATCGGCCAACGCTTATTGATAAATCATGAATAAAAGAATACTTTTAATGCTTACACTTTTTGCTGTAGGCTTTCAGGCTAAGCTATTACAAGCACAGGGTTATGCCTTCGGGCTCAAAGGAGGGCTCACAGCAGCCTTCCAGACTTGGGACAACTATGGACGAGATGCACTTTACAAACCACACGGCATCCTGTTTATCGAATCGGCAGACGATGATGCCGGATCGTTGTTCGCTCAGATTGGCTACCATATAAAAGGTGCTGCCAACCGACCCAAAGGACGTACCATCTATCGCGACCTGCAGGGCAATCTCATCGAATACAAACCCTCAGTCATTGAATACCAGTTTCATAACCTTTCCTTAACAGCAGGTTTTAAGAAAAAATATGGGTTTGGTTCGAATTTTGCTTACTATTTGCTCGGACTAAGGGGCGATTATACTTTGAAAACCAACTTCGACCAATACAAAGAAATCAACAAATATTATTTCTTCTACCCTGATGATGTTTATGTCAAAAAGTGGAATTACGGCGTTACTGTAGGTGGAGGTTTCGAATTCCCGTTCTCCGAACTGGTAAGAGGCATTGTCGAATTTACGGTTAATCCGGATTTTTCAAAACAATACAGACAACCTCCTATTACCAACATTATCAACGGTTTGGGTCAGGTATATAATGTGCCCGAGCGCCAGATAAGCAATGTAACAATCGAGCTTACCGTAGGTATGAGATTTATGAATAAAATAGAATACATCGACTAATAATATTTAAACATGAAAAAAATACTTCTATCATTCTTTGTGGCTTTATTCGCATGCAGCAGTATGGTTTCTGCACAAAAAGTAAAGAAAAATGTACAACCCGACAAACCAAAAGATTTTCTTCCTATTTACAGGAATCCTCAGGTACAGGCTATGTTTCCGGGCTGTGAAGGTACTGTAGATGAATACAGGCTGGGTTGTTCGCAACAAAAACTAACAGGATATATCAAATCTGTAATGAAATATCCAAAATCACTGGCTCGTGACACCATTGAAGGCATGTCATTTGTATCATTAGTGATTGATACCTCCGGCACCGTAAGCCACATACGCATTGATAAGCCAGGTACACATCCAAAATTTGATAAGGAAGCATTGCGCATAGCCAAAACATTTAATAAGATGAAAACAAAATGGCTTCCGGCTATGCAAAACGGAAAAAAAGTAATGTCTGAAAAGGTGATCCCTGTAAAATTTACCATCCGCAAACCAAAGCTAATGGTGGCACCTCCTGATGAGGATGATCCAAACCAGGATACTAACAATAAATAATTTGCACCTAGATTATTGTATCCTGAAACGTACCCTTAAAGCGAACCTGAGGTTGATTGCCCGTTTCTCTTCTGTCTGAGTGAATAAGTACATACCTGTGTGTTTATCTTCATTAGACCGATTGTCAGCTGTGTTTCTGGTGTCTTCTATTTCAGAAATACTGATGACCGGACCCGTCTTGGCACCAATAGACCTGAGCAAAAGATCGGCTTTGTTTTGAGCGTCCTTGAGTGCTTCAACCATCACTTGCTTGTTGTATTCTGCCAGATTATTGGACTTTAGTTCTTTGGTACTGATACTTGTAATACCGGCAGTGTGCAGCGTAGTAAATATACGGTCACGTTCGTTCATGTTCTGAATATTAATGTAGTAAACTCTGCTCTGCATGGCATCTTCGCCGTACTGCATGTTTCGCCACTGCCCGGGTGATTGTCTTTGTGAAATTCTCTCTCGACCAATACCTAGTTTTTTCAAATCCGTTATGAGATTCTGTTCAAGTATGGCAATATCCACTTTCTTGTGATAATTACGGTATTGTGTATTTTGATCCAGGTCTTCCTTAAGATATTCTTCAATGGTGATGGCTAGAATGATTTGATCGGGCAATACTTCCAGCTCTGCATTACCTGTTACATCAATATATCGGTACAAAGTATCATTCTCCTGTGCATAACTTGCTGGTATGTACCAAAAACACAACTGAAGAATGGGAAATAACAAGCCCAAGAACTTTGTGTGCCTATAGCTTGTGGAAGACAAAATAGTGTTCAACCTAATAATCATTCGTTAAAATTAGACAATTTCGTACAAAACTCATGTTGTTTTTTTAAATATTTTCAAAATATGCCTTGATACACCCGTTGTTTTTTCATTTTGATGTGCTTTTCTAAAATTATACCTTTCTATTACTACCTTGCAAAACCGACTATCTTATTCGAACGGGCTTCCTTGCAAAGTTTGATTTGATGTTTTCTATTGTACAATGAATCTTACCAATATGCCATTATGGCATATTTTATTAAGCAAATATGTCATTATGGCATGTTGAAATGATGAAAAATCTGCACTTATGACCGAAAAATCGGAATGGAATGCTAATTGAGAGATATGAAGAGAAATGTATTTACAAAATAAACTAAAAAATTAATAAAATGACAACATTGTTTTTTGCCCCTTACCAGATGAATTGCAAAACTGCCGGATGTGCTCCTGACAATACACGTACACAGCATTACCGACATCCAATGCATTCAAACAAAAATTTTAACACACCACCTGCCAACATCATTAAAGGCGAAAAAGGATACGAACTACAATTGAGTCTGCCAGGATTTTCTAAGGAAAATATCAACATTCAGGTAGCAGAAAACACGCTCAACATTGAAGGCAGAATAAACCCGACTGTAAGCGAAAACGAAAAAGTTCTACGTAAAGAATTTTCATCAAAGGATTTCAAAAGAAGCTTTACCATTGGTGATGTGCTAGATGCTAATACAATAGATGCAGCATTCCAAAATGGCATACTTAGTATTAAAATAGCATTCAAGCCTACACCTGAGCCTCAAAAACCAAACACAATAGAAGTAAAATAATTATTAACACACAAAAAAACCTTAAAAAAATGAAACTCATTAGACCAAACTACAGCCCTGTGAAAGATGTATTTCAGGATTTTTTCAGCAATGCCGTTAACCGAACATTGTCCGACATTCTGAACATTGATAGCCCAATCTCTCAGCCAAGTGTCAACATTCGCGAAACTCCGGAGAAATTTGAAATAGAACTAGCCGCTCCGGGACTTGAAAAAAACGATTTCAAACTCGCACTTGAAAACAACCGTCTGAGTATATCTGCTCAGAAGGAAGAACGCAAAGTTGAAGAAAATGGAAATTACTCAAGAAAAGAGTTCAGCTTCAACTCTTTCACCCGGTCATTCGATCTACCTGAAACCGTACATGCAGAAAACATTTCAGCAAACTACGAAAACGGGATTCTTTACATCAATTTGCCAAAAAAAGAAGAAGCAAAACCTCAACCTGCCAAACAGATTGAAATCAAATAAAAAAGTAAGTTGATTAGTTAGTTAGTTTTAGATGTAAGCCTTGACCTAAAAAATCAAGGCTTTATTATTTCTGACTCTTTGATACGGATGATCATGCCCGGTTTTGGTGTCCATTCATCATCGAACTGATTGAGTGTTATCAGATCTTGGATAGTAACACCATACTTTGTAGCTATGTCCTGCAGGCTTTCCTCCGGCAACATTATGTAGGTGACATATTCGGTCGGTGCAAAATTAACGTAATGCTTTAGGTCTAGGATTGCATCTCCTATTAGTGGCTGGTCAACCTGGCGGCTCGTTAATTTAAAAGATTTCAACTTTCTTGACTGTGGCACTTCGGTTATTTTTACCTCTGTTTTCTTAGGCAAATATACTGCCACTTCTGTTCCGGATGCAAGTGTCAACTCAGTAATATTATTCCACACCACGAGCGAATGTACACTTATATCGTATTGCTCAGCAATATCTTTTAGCGACTCACCCGAACCAGCAATGATATTCGTTTTGTGGTAAAATGAAGTATTGAGGTCTCTTTCTTCATTGATGATAGGTGCCACCTTTAGATAATCGTTTTTTCTGTTGTCAGGCAGACTAACGAAATGGTTAAATGCATTGATGATTCTCTTAGGCAAAGTAAGGAAATTGCCGTCTGTACTAGCAGGGATAAAATTCCTGAGATACTGTGGATTAAGTATAGCTATCTGGCTTACATCAAGACCAGTCACAAGGCTGATTTCATCGAAAGTTAATTCTTTATATACTTTCATTTCCTTGGTGAGCTGAAGGTCGAGGTCAGGATTATCGGCAGTTATACCATACTCCGGGAAATACTGCATAGCGTATGCTGTAGCAATGAAGTTCGGGATGTAATTCCTGGTTTGCTCAGGTAGATATTTTTCTATAACCCAATAGTTATTACTCAAGCCTTTTTTGATAGCAGAATTGACACGACCCGGCCCGCAATTGTAAGCTGCAAGTACAAGTGCCCAGTCGCCATATATGTCATACAGTTTTTTCAAATATTTTGCTGCTGCTTCGGTTGACCTGTGTATGTCACATCTCTGATCTACGAATTTGTCAGAACTAAGCCCGTAAATGGCACCTGTCGAAGGCATGAATTGCCAAATGCCGACTGCACCGTCAGGTGACACTGCACGTGGGTTCAAGTCTGTTTCGATGATGGGCAGATATTTAAACACATCGGGGATGCCACTGGCTTTCAGATATTCTTCTATAATCGGAAAATAAATTGACGTCAGACCTAGCATTCTACTGGTCTTTTTTCTATATATACGAATATAATCGTCAATTTTGCTCTTTAACTCCCTTGTATATTTAGGTGTAAATGGTATATTCAGGCTTTGTATCTTAGTTCGCATATCGCCATCAGCAGCACCTCCTTCTGGCTCTACACCAATATCAGAAAGGCCCGGCACAACCGGCGTTGCAGCTCCGGTCACAAACTCGCATGACAATATCAGCATCAAAGCCAACAGATATTTCCTCATGTAATTTTGTTTTCGTCTTTAAATTGCAGCGCAAAAATACAAATAATATTCTATTTAGGTAGTCCTTGACAGAATATTAACAAAATTTCTATTTTTATTATGTATATGTCTTTGAAAAAATCAAGGAATACATAGTCAAATTTTTGAAATATTTAACCCACTCAAAAAAAATAAACATTACTGTTTCATAGCATGAAGCAGCCAAAATGATTCCTCAGCCTGCGCTTGTTTGTAAAATATTATTTGCTTAAAATTCTATGAAAATCTTTCGCTTATTTCAGCAAATGTAAGCTTCTCTTGCGTGCCGGTCATCATATCTTTCACCGTAAACAAGCCCGATGCCATCTCTTCCGAACCAATAATGATGACATAAGGTAATTTTCGGTCATTGGCATATTTCATCTGCTTCTGCATCTTTGGTGCACCCGGGTAAATATCACATTGTATGCCTGCTTTTCTTAGATCCCTGACCATCGTTACACCGGCTTGAAAACAAACTTCATCAAAACTGACAATGAGTAGGTTTAATGTAACTCCGAGGTTTTCGGGAAATAATTTTTTCTCCTCAAGCACATCATATATTCGCTCCGCCCCAAACGAAACCCCTACACCTGACATACCTTGCATACCAAATACTCCGGTAAGGTCATCGTACCTTCCTCCACCACCGATACTACCCATATTGGCATCGGCTGCCACTACTTCGATTATGCAGCCCGTGTAATAGCTCAGCCCTCTGGCAAGTGTAATATCGAACTGTAGTTTATTGGCAAGGCCGGATTCGCCTGCATACCGCAACACTTCCTTCAGTTCGCTACATCCTTTTTCGCCTACCTCACATCCGTCAAGCAAACGCTCAAGCAGGTTGAGGTCGGTAGTCGCAGAAATGGTTTTTATCGTCTCCGTCTGTGATGGTGTTATACCGGCACTTTCTAGTTCTTTAGTCACACCTTCCCAACCAACTTTGTCGAGTTTGTCGAGCGCGGTAGTCATTTTTATAAATTTGTCGGTAATACCTGCTTTCTCTGCTATCCCGTACAATATCTTACGGTTATTGATTCGTATAATCACCGGCAACTCTAGCTTGCAGAATACCAGGTCGTATATCTGTATCAACTCCGACTCGTACATCAAGTGGTCACTGCCTATGATATCCACATCACACTGATAAAACTCTTGATACCTGCCTCGTTGTGGTCTGTCAGCACGCCACACAGGCTGTATCTGGTAGCGTTTAAACGGAAATGAAAGATTGCTTTGATTCATCACTACATAACGTGCAAATGGTACCGTGAGATCGTAGCGTAGCCCTCTTTTCGAAATAGATGACACTAAGGCCTGCGAATTCTTTTCATTCAATGCCTTTTCATCAGCACCTTCCAAAAAATTTCCATTATTGAGTATCTTAAACAGTAGTCTGTCACCTTCTTCACCATATTTACCTGTAAGGGTTGAGAGGCTTTCCATGGCGGGTGTTTCGAGTGGGGCAAAACCGAACAGTCTGAATACTTCTTTTATTATATTAAATATGTATTCTCTCTTCAGAACCTGATCTGGCCCGAAATCTCTTGTACCTTTTGGCAACGAAGGTTTCATGTATTGAATATTTATAAAACGGCTGAAAATTGCTTTAAAAACCTGACATCATTCTCAAAAAACTGGCGTATATCGCCTATTCTGTGCAGCAGCATGGCCTGTCGTTCTATTCCCATCCCAAATGCAAATCCGCTATATTCTTCGGGGTCAATGCCACAATTGTTCAGTACTGCCGGGTCAACCATTCCACATCCAAGAACTTCGAGCCAACCTGTACCTTTAGTGATACGATAGTCGGTTTCGTCCTTAAGCCCCCAGTAAACATCCACTTCGGCACTTGGTTCTGTAAAGGGGAAATAAGACGGCCTCATACGGATTCTGGTATCGGGTCCGTACATTTCTCTTGCAAAATAAAGCAAAGTCTGCTTCATGTCAGCAAATGATACATTCTTGTCTATATACAATCCTTCTATCTGGTGAAACTGGCAGTGCGATCTGGCTGAGATGGTCTCATTGCGGTAAACCCTGCCCGGTGCAATGATGCGTATAGGTGGCTTGTGTGATGTCATTACCCGCGTTTGTACCGAAGAAGTGTGCGTGCGTAACAGTTGTTCTGTACTTCCTTGCAGGTAAAATGTGTCTTGCATATCGCGTGCCGGGTGGTCATCAGGTGTATTGAGTGCTGTAAAATTGTGCCAGTCGTCTTCTATCTCACGATCTTCAGCTATTACGAACCCTATCTTGGTAAATATATTGATGATGCGCTCCATAGCAAGTGAAATCGGATGCCGGGTACCTTGTATCAGTGGGAATCCGGGTGCTGTCACGTCGAGGTCATACTCTTCATCAGCATTACTTTCGAATGATTCCTGAACACTTTTGAACTTCTCTTCTGCACTTTCCTTCAGTGAATTAAGCAGTTGACCGAATTCTTTTTTACGGTCATTGGGCACATTCTTCATTTCGGCAAACAATGGCTTGATGACATTTTTACTGCCCAAAAACCTAATGCGGAATTGTTCAAGTTGTTCACTGTTGGCAGGTGCAGCAGCAGATATTTCGTTTTGCATTGAAGCAATCAGATCAAAAACTTCCATAATTTGTATGATAAATGAAGTGCAAAGGTAAAATTTTTAATTTTGTAATCGTTAATACGCCGACTCTTTCTTATTTGATACAAGCAATGCAATAATTTGTCATAAAACATCATTTTATCCTCATGCCAAAAGTAAACAAATACATTCTTCCAGAAAAATGGGTTACGTACATTCAGTTATTCTGGGGTGTTTGGTTTGTGTGTATGATGATTTTCACCAAATACGGCACTTCTATGAGTATCATCGGCTTTGCAGTGCTTGGATTTTATGCAGTAGTTACTCATTTCAGCTTGCCTGCCGGCGAATATTTTTCAAAATGCTTTTCTGTAAACAATCGGTCGCTTGGCTTTCTTGCACTCACTCTTGTATTTTGGATTACTGTCATCGGGTTTTTCAACTCAGATAATACACAATACTGGCTGTCAAGAGTACGCATCAGACTCCCGTTTCTCGCATTGCCGGTAGTATTTTACTGGATACCATGGAACAACAGACAAAAGCGCATCATTGTACTGACAGCCATGCTCATGATGTTTTTTTCTTCGACCTACGTGGCGGTTCGGTATTTACTTCATTATCAAGAGATGAACGAAATGCTGGGACGAGGTACGCCCATACCGGTGCCGATGTCTGACCATGTACGATACGCCCAGCTTCAGGCGTATATTATTTTATCCGGTGTTTACTGGCTGCTGAAAGACCGTTCTCTTCACAAAATGATAAAAATAATTGGTTGGTGTTCTATTGTCATGATGTTTTTCTACATCCATTTGTTGGCAGTACGGTCGGGTATTCTGGTAGTGTATTGCGGGTTGCTGGTTTTTCTTGTGTTAAATTTAAAGAAAATCAGCTTACCTGTATTGTTGGTTATAGTAGCTTCCTTTGTAGCCACTGGCTTTTTTTCCGTACAATACATACCAAGCCTGGCTCAAAAACTCAGTTATATGAAATGGGAATACAGACAACTGCAAGAAGGGAAAACCATCGAAAGCTCAGACAGTGGCAGGTGGAGTTCGTATGATATAGGACGAAAACTATACCGCAGTTCACCGGCATTCGGTATCGGCCCGGGCGATATGGATGACCTTGTGAAAAAGATGTACGCAAAGTACTACCCCACAGAAAAAAACGCCAAACAGCCGCACAATCAGTTTTTGCACACACTCACAGGAAGTGGCTATATCGGACTTGGTATTTTTCTGGCATTGTGGGTTGCCGTCCTATGGTTTGGGTTTCATTACCATAACAAGATACTGATAACTATGGTGTTTGCCACCTTTGCTGCTTTCATGGTCGAAAGTCCGCTAGAGACAGCACGAGGCACAGCCATCATTGCCTTCTGGCTATCTTTTTGGATGGCAGAAGGCATTCCTCCGGACAAATTATTCAGAATACAGAGCGCTTGAGCTTATTTTAGTGCGTTCAAGTCTGTCTTTACCTTTTCTATCACCTTGTTTTGTTCGGTAATCATACTGGCTGTTTTCTCCTGGTCTCCATTATTTTTTGAGATGGCAGTTTCGGCTTTGGTTATTTTGTCTTTATAGCCTTCAATATCCTTATGTAAGGACTCATTATCTCTTACCAGTTTTTTAAGATCAGATTCCAGACCTTTTAGTTTTTTTTGTTCGGCTTCGAGCAGTTGGTTGGTTTTGTACTTTTGTATGGCTATATCAAACTGCCTTACGAACTCATTGGCCGCCTTCATCTGATCGGCATTGTAGCTTGTGCTAAGAAAACGGTCGCCGTCTAAGAAAAAGATGATTGCCTCTGTTGTGGTTTTCCCTCTTTCTTCAAAGCGAGCGTATATATTAATGGTACTTAATCCGGGAATGTAATACACCTTTGCGGCATCTGTTACATATTCCTTCATTTTTTTATCCTTTTTGGTCTTACCATCATATTGCTTTACATAATCCTGCCAGATATCCTCGACTTTCGATGTTTTCAGGTCATTTACCGACAGACTGAGAGAATTTTTCATTCCCATTGACATAGGCCGCTCAGCTTCAGAATACTGTGCAGTGGCTGTAAAACTTAAACTAATAAATGTAAGTAAGGTTAAGATGATGTTTCTCATTTCTGTTTGTTTTATGAATAACTTATTTTCAAATTCAATGTTGCCTTCAGGTAATTATCCCAATTTATACAAATATAAAATGTTATACAGACTCAACAGCAAAAATCTTTAGTTTTTTAGAGCAATTCCGGATATTTACAGGTGTATATCCCAGGAATTCGCCATCTGCTTCGATCATTACTTCTTTATTGTTTAGACTGCGAATTTCTATGCGGTCACATTCAAACCCTGTTACATTCGGATGGTTCAAAAGTGAACCGTTGTAAAATTTGGGTGTCAAGAGTACGACTTCCCATTTTGGCATGCTATCTGCCATGGTAACCGCCAGTTTTCCTGAATCATAAACAGCATGTGGCACCAGCTGCATATTGCCACCTGAGTACCGACACTGACCGATGTTGATCGTATAGACTGTCTTGGTAAAGTCTTTGTCGTCAGCGCGGATTCTTACTTTTTCGGGCTTGTATTTCAAAAGATTTTTAAACACGTGCAACAGATATAGCTTACTTGCAAGACCTGTTTTCTTGTATTTCTCAGTAGCTTTCAGCACAAAAGCATCATAAGCCAGACCTGCCACATTGATAAAATAACGGCTTTGCTGTTTATAGTTTTCGTCGTAATAATCTATAAGCCCTACATCTTGGATATGCTGTCGATCATCTTGCAAGCTTTTGACGAATTCAACAGCCCTGCGAGAAATCCGATGTTCTCTTACCCAGTCGTTTCCAGTACCACTGGAGAAAAGTGTCATGGCAGTTTCTGTACCAAATCCTTCATCCTGAGCCTGAAGGATACCATTGGCAACTTCATTTGCAGTGCCGTCTCCGCCCACGGCTATTATGCGCTTGCTTCCTTTGCAGGTCAATCGTTTGGCTATATCGATTGCATCACCGGTACCCTTGGTAAAATATTCCTGATAACCGATGTTAGAATTATCAAATTCTCTTTGGAGACTCGCCCATGCTTTCACAGATTGGCCGGCCCCACCCATCGGATTAATAATTATATCATATTTCATCAACAGTACAATTTAAACTATTGGTATTCATCGCTGAAAATACAAAGCTTGTCTAAATAATATTCAATCAAGTAAAATTATATTGTATTTTAGCCACCGAATTATACTCAAAACCAGAAAATGGATATACTCAACATCAGAAATGTAGTCAAATCCTACGAATCAAAAGTGGCTGTTGACGACGTCAGTCTGAATATACCACAAGGCATTATCTTTGGTATGCTCGGACCTAACGGGGCGGGTAAAACATCCCTTATACGCATCATTACTACCATCACCAGACCGGATAGTGGCAAAATCCTTTTTGACAATGACCCACTCATCGAAAAGCACACGGAACAAATGGGCTACATGCCTGAAGAACGTGGATTGTACAAAAAAATGAAGGTAGGTGAACAACTTCTTTACCTGGCTCGTCTTAAAGGACTCTCAAAACAAGAAGCCGAATCAACCATAGCCCATTGGTTTGACAAATTTGACATCAAAGATTGGTACAACAAAAAAGTGATGGATTTGTCAAAGGGAATGCAACAAAAAGTTCAGTTCATCGCTACGGTTATGCACCGCCCAAAACTCATCATACTTGACGAACCATTCTCTGGCCTCGACCCCATCAATGCCAAACTGATCGAGAATGAAATCATCAGGATGCGTGATGAAGGCACAAGCATCATTTTCTCAACACACAGAATGGAACAGGTAGAAGAAATATGCGACAAAATAGTACTCATCAATCAAGGAAAGAATGTACTTGAAGGAGATGTTAACGAAATCAAAAATACTTACAAGGAAAATTTGTACAACATCCGCTACGAAGGTAACATCAACGTCCATTTCGAACAATTTGGTGAAATAACACATAAAAACGATAACAGCATTACCATAAAATGCGATTCGTCACAAAAAGCAAATGATTTGCTCAAATGGATGATCCAAAACGGCGCACTTATCAATTCATTCAAGGAGATACTGCCTACCATCAATGATATATTTATCAGAAAAGTAGAAGGCAACATTTAAATAAAAAAACAATAAAGCAATGGACAAGCTTTGGTTAATTATACAAAGAGAATTTCTGACAAGAGTGAAATCAAAATCATTCCTGTTATCAACTTTTTTGACTCCGCTGGCATTTCTGGTATTTTTTGTTATAGCCGGATTTATCATGAGCTACAAGGAAGGTGAAGATAAAAAGGTAGTAGTTTCTGATCCGGCCAATCTGCTCGACAAGGTAATAAAAGATGAAAGCAATATTTATTACACCTTCTCGGATGAAAGCATCGACAATCTGAAAAAACAGGTCGAACAAGGCAATTACTCCGGCATTCTCGAAATACCCAAACCCGACAGTGCTGCTATCCGTCAGCTAAAGGTTTATTATTATTCTGAAAATCAGCTCGGCCTTGATGATCAGGCTGCCCTCGAAAACCAACTCGAAGACCGCATAGGTGAATATAAACTCAAAGCACAGGGCCTGGATAAATCTATTCTTGAAAACCTGAAAACAAATATAAGTATTGACCCTGAACCCATTAATGCCAGCCAAAAAAACGAAAGCTCGTCTGCTGCTGCCATTGGTGCCGCACTTGGTACTATCATGGGCATCATCATGTATATGTCGGTATTCATTTATGGTTCAATGGTGATGCGTAGTGTCATGGAAGAAAAAATGAGCCGCATAGTGGAAGTCATGATTTCGACCGTCAAACCATTCCAACTAATGATGGGCAAAATAATTGGTGTAGGTGCAGTAGGCCTGACACAATTTATACTTTGGATGATACTCATTCCCTTAATCAGTATGTTCGTAACCATGGTATTCGGCTTCGATCCCCAGCAGATGCAAAGCCAGGCTATGACCGGTGCTCAATCGGTTGACCCGGATGATCTTCAAATGATGGTATCAAAAATATTCATCGAAGTTAACAACATGAACTGGTGGCTCATCATCCCGAGTTTTATATTTTACTTTCTGTGCGGTTACATCTTGTATTCGTCTTTGTTTGCTGCTGTAGGTTCGGCTGTTGGAGACGATCTTGGAGAAAGCCAATCACTGACACTACCGATAACCATACCCGTACTGCTTGCATTTTATATCATGTTCGCAGCGGTAAGGGCACCACAGAGCAGTATGGCTGTATTTGGTTCTATATTTCCATTGTTTTCACCTATTGTAATGCCGAGCAGAATAGTATTCGACGTGCCCGCCTGGGAAATAGCCGTGTCTATGCTGCTGCTCCTGGTTACTACAATATTTATGGTGTGGCTGGCAGGTAGGATTTACCGCGTTGGTATCCTTATGTACGGAAAAAAAGCAAGCTTCAAAGAACTGAGGAAGTGGATGTTTTATAAAGATTAACAAGCATATTTTTCAGCTTCGTGAGTTGATTTCCTTCCAGGTTTTGTACAATGTCTCCTGTTCAGGTCTGTCTGCGGGCATTTCACGCAATGGTTCACAGGGTATGAGTTGCCCATAGCATTCTTCGGGTAATCTTTGATACAGCGCAGTGCCGGCAGATTTCCAGTCAATCATGTCGTCACTCACTTGCTTGATGATTTTCGCCGGGCTCCCTACTACGAGACTCCGGTCAGGGATGATCATTTCGGCAGGAACGAACGTCAATGCACCGATTATACATTCATTCCCTACCTGGGCATTGTCCATGATGACAGCATTCATACCTACGAGTGTATTACGCCCTATACTGGCACCGTGTACGATGGCACCATGACCTATGTGTGCCGCTTCGCACAGATATACCGTCACGCCCGGGAACATGTGGATGGTACAGTTTTCCTGCACATTGCACCCGTCTTCTATGACAATGCCACCCCAGTCACCGCGGATGGCTGCACCCGGACCAACATACACGTGCCTGCCGATGACAACATTGCCGGTGACACATGCTTGAGGATGGACAAAAGCCGTTTCGTGTACTACGGGTACAAATCCTTTGAAAGCATAAAACATAAGCAGGTGTTATTGTGAAATATCCGAATCTCCTTTCGTGTTCTTAAGCCCCCTGTATTTTTGCATAGCTTCTTTTATGCGTCCCATGCGGTTTTCGGGACTTGGGTGCGTACTTTGAAACTCAGGTACACGCTGTCCGCCCGACGATTGTTCGAGTATTTTCATTACTCCAAGCAAGCCTTCGGGTTCGTAGCCTGCCTCGAGCATGAATCTGACACCGAGGTCATCCGACTGCAGTTCTTGACCGCGACCGTATTTCATGTTTATCATATTGCCAATCATCTGAGCCATTTGAGCCGTGCTCTGGCTGCCGGTAGCTACCACTGCCGCTCCTGTTAAGCCATCTGTGAGTTGTTGGTCGGCGATGCGTTGTGCCGAATGCCTGGCTACCACATGACCGATCTCATGACCAAGTACACCTGCCAACTGATCTTCGGTCTCGAGCTGTGAAAACAAAGCGTAGGTAATAAAAATCTGGCCACCGGGCAAAGCAAAAGCATTGATTACATTGGGGTCGGCGAGCAAATGAAAATCGTACTGATAAGGTGTTTTCTTAGCAGCAGAATTTCTTACCACATTCTGCCCGACCTTCTTTACCAATTGTTGTGCACGCTCGTCCGGATAAAGACCTCCGAATTCCTGAGCCATTGCAGGTGCACTCTGCAAGCCCATTGCTATCTCCTGCTCAGGCGAAATGCCGATATGCTGTTTTTCTTTAGTAATAGGATTCACTTCAGTTTTTGAATAATACTGAAACAAGGTGAACAAAGCCATTATCAGCCCCAGAATAAGTGTTCCGCCTATTCTCGACCCGCCACCGGATGAATTCTGGAATATGGACATTTTACTTGATTGTTATTGTTTAATAATGTTATGACGATAAATTATTTCTTTTCGTCACCTCAAATATACATTTTATGAAGAATTTAATACTACACCAACACAGTAGAATTTTCAATATTTCATTAAAAAAATATCATTTGCCTTCGATTAACATGAATATTCCTCCATTGACATACATATTATTGAATAAATACTAAAAAATTGAACCCGGATCATGTTATAAAATGATTGATTCGTTATATTTGTCAGTAATATTATTCCACCATTACCCAAAATTAAAAATTAATGAAAATAAATATCAGCAATAAGAATATGCCAACAGTGATGTTCATTGCATTTCTCAGTATGTTGTCCAATTCACTTTTTGCTCAGCAGGATGTGGTCGAAAATTATACAGCTGTTGATACTATCGCCGTTTTCGATCCGGAAACAAACAAAGAAGTTGTAAGTTACGTAAAAACAGAACTGCAAGTACATTCACGCCCGGACGAAATGCCCTTCATGAGTAATTGTATAAGCAAAGAATATGTGGATAAAGCGAAATGCTCGCAACAAAAACTTCAGGAATTCATCAGCAAATTTCTCGACTATCCTGAGGAGGCAAAAGCCAAAGGATTACAAGGAACAGTAGAAGTACAGTTTATCATCAATGAAGATGGCGCCATCCAATTTGTATCGGTAAAAAAATCTGACAATCCGGCATTGAATGAAGCCGCTACGAATGTCATCCAGAATATGAACAAATACTTCTCTGAAGATCCCTGGGTGCCCGGATTCCATCAGGGAAATCGCGTGGCGACTAAAATGTTGGTGCCTGTACAGTTTAAACTTTGATACATTTTCATTGATATACCTGAATGATATAGGCCCATGACCGGGCAATGAATTAATAAATTTGCCGCTTAACTTTTGAAAACAAGCGGATTTCGTGCCATATTTGCACCTCAAACAATCAAAGAAATACAATATGTCAGACCATAAAATCATCTTTTCGATGTCTGGTGTAAGCAAGACTTACCCACCACAGAAGCAGGTACTTAAAAATATCTCGCTTTCGTTCTTCTACGGTGCAAAAATCGGTGTTCTCGGCCTCAACGGCAGCGGAAAATCTTCGCTCCTAAAAATCATTGCAGGTCTTGACCAGAATTACGAAGGCAAAATAGTATTTGACAAAACATTCAAAATCGGCTACCTCGCTCAAGAGCCCGAACTTGACAACTCCAAGACAGTCCGCCAAATAGTAGAAGAAGCCGTACAACCTGTGGTGGATATGCTCAAACGATATGAAGCAATAAATATGCGTCTTGCCGAACCCATCTCTGATAACGAAATGATGAAACTCATCGAAGAACAGGGCGAAGTAGGCGAACAACTCGAAACCATGAATGCGTGGGACCTCGACCACCGGCTCGAGACCGCCATGGATGCTCTACGCTGCCCGGAAGGTGACGTAGAAGTTAATGTGTTGTCAGGAGGCGAAAGAAGGAGAGTGGCTCTGTGTCGTCTGCTACTGAGCGACCCTGATATCCTATTGCTCGATGAGCCTACCAACCACCTCGATGCCGAAAGCGTCGAATGGCTGGAACAATACCTTAAGAATTTCCCGGGTACGGTAATTGCTGTCACACACGACCGTTATTTCCTAGACAACGTAGCAGGCTGGATCCTCGAACTCGACCGAGGTGAGGGCATACCATGGGAGGGCAACTACAGCTCGTGGCTCGAACAAAAGGCACGACGCCTTGAACAGGAAGAAAAGACGGAAAGCAAACGTAGAAAAACACTCGAACGCGAACTCGAATGGGTGCGTATGTCGCCCAAAGCTCGCCAGTCAAAAGGTAAGGCTCGTCTGAATGCTTATGACAAACTCGCCAATGAAGAACTAAAAGATAAGGAACAAAAACTCGAACTGTACATTCCACCCGGACCACGCCTTGGCGACAAGGTTATCGAGTTTGACAAACTAACCAAAGGATTCGGCAACCGGATTTTGATTGACAACTTGAGCTGTAGCATACCACGCAACGCCATCGTGGGTATCATTGGCCCTAACGGCATGGGAAAAACCACGCTATTCAGGATGATTATGGGTAGCGAAAAACCTGAATCAGGTAGCATTATCATAGGCGATACCGTAAAACCAAGCTATGTAGATCAGTCGCACGCCGACCTCGATCCTGAGAAATCAGTGTATGAAGTAATAAGCAGTGGTAACGACCTGCTGAATGTCAACGGCACACAGGTGAATGCTCGGGCTTATATAAGCAAATTCAATTTCTCGGGTACCGACCAGCAGAAAAAAGTAGGTGTACTCTCGGGTGGAGAGCGTAACCGTGTACATCTCGCCATGACACTTAAAGATGGTGGCAACGTACTCCTACTCGATGAGCCTACCAACGACATCGATGTCAACACACTACGTGCACTGGAAGACGCCCTGGAGGATTTTGCCGGTTGTGTCATGGTCATCAGTCACGACCGATGGTTTATAGACAGGCTGGCTACACATATACTGGCATTCGAAGACAATGGTGAGGTAGTATTTTTTGAAGGAAACTTCACGGAATACGAACAAGCGAAAAAAGCAAGACTTGGCGATATTACACCGCACAGACCACGCTTCAAACACCTGATCAACAATTGATTGTGGACTTTTTTATAAAATTACTGCCGGACGAATAATATTTGCACATCTTGAATCAAGCTTTTGATTTGTGTGTAAAATGTGATGCCCTATTATGGCCACTTTACGAATATATAGTTCGCCATAGAAGGCCTGAATTACTTTTTGGTCTTTTGTGTAAGTAAAATATTCGTTGGACGATGAAATCGCCTTAACTTTGCACCTTTGTAAACCGTTAAAAAAATCAGATTAAATGAATATCATCATACCAATGGCAGGGCGTGGTACCCGACTGAGACCACATACACTTACCATCCCAAAACCATTAATAAAAATAGCCGGCAAACCCATCGTACAACGTATTGTCGAAGACCTGGCATCATCATATCATGGCACCATTGATGAAGTAGCATTTGTTATAGGTGATTTTGGACGTGAAGTAGAAGAAGAGTTACTAAAGGT
>JAIBCG010000118.1 GCA_019694295.1 Saprospiraceae bacterium | reverse complement strand
CCCGCCGGCAAATCCTGAATATTGATTTCTAATTGTTTAGTTCCTTCAGAACTTAGCTTTTTCAACGTATATCCAAAAATACTTCTGATTGCTATCTGGCATGGTTCTCCGGTTAAACCATCTATGGTTATGGATTGATTTGCAGGATTCGGGTATAGCGCTATCTCCTTACCACCCTGCTCTGTCGTGGACAGCGGCCAGATGCCTGTGTGCTTGCAGTAGGTGTCGCTGCCATAGGCATTGCTCACCGTCAGGCATACCTCATATACGCCCTTGGATGCATATACATGCACCGGCTCCCGCTCGGACGAACTGCCGCCGTCACCAAAGCTCCAGCTCCACTCCGTCGGATTCCTGAATGACAGGTCTGTAAACTCCTTGCTGTAGCTGTCAAGACTGTCATGGTTGATGCGGAATCGAGCCACCGGCCCTTTGGCTAAACCAAGGCTGTCGCATTCGCTCCCCGCTTCGGGGCCAAGCCGATAATCCGGAAAATTATTGATTGAGTAGCCTCCTGTCATGTATGGTACCTTCAGCGCCCCCTGCACCAGTCGGCAGGCTTTCCCCTTCCGGTCCGGATAATGGATGACCGAAAGAGAATAGGCCGCATTCGACGAATTTATATACATCTTCCTATCGGGTGCTAATGAGATTCTACCAAAATTGCCCGGTGTTGCAGGGCTCAACACACCAACCGTATCGACCGATGCCCCAAACGATTGCACATCCGGCGTGGCTAGGTCATACTGTTTGACATATTTTCCCGTAACCATATACAGATACCGGCTGTTGGGAGATATGGCTATATCACACGGAACGTTTACATCCTTCAGGTCATGAAAATACCTAAAATTGCTCAGCTCACCCGTGCACCGGTCAAAATCATACAACTGAATGCCAAATGGTCCATCTAAATGATAAAACTTCGTCCCATCCGGGCTGAATACGCTGTTCCCGTTGTAAAACGGATGGTCAGGCAGAGGAAATTCCTGATACCACGGCCCTCTGACACTGTCCGGACTAATCAGAAATTTCATTAAAATATTCCTCGCATCCCGCTGCGTTATGAACCACCAGTCACGACCGTTCGCATGACGGCAGGCAGTGACATTCAGCGTAATCATGGTATCCGACCATATCAAATCCTCCTTCTTGGTCACCCTACCCTTAGGGTGTGCCTCGTCAAACCTTATGTCGTTTGAGGTCAGATATCTGTCCCGGACAGTAAGCGTCCCGTCTATAGTTATGGTATCACCCAACACCATGATCAGCTTGTAGCTGTCTTCACCCATGGGTAGAAACGCAGTTATCCTGGTAAGTGGATATCCCGTGATATAGTAATCTGTGTAAGCCTTTATTCTGGAATTGGTGGATATGCTGTCGCCGTTCTCCATTTTCTGATAGGTAGAATCAACAATATACACTCCGTTGGTGTACATCAGCATCCTGCCGTTTTCGTCACAGATCGTCGAGTTGGTGCCTCTGATCTGTATGGGGCTTTCTATTGTTTTTACCTTTACCTCCTCTCCTTCAAAATCCAGCGCAAATCCCTTATAAATAGGCTGTCCTGGCCATTCAAACTGCACAAAATTCCAGTAATAGTCTCCCTTATCGGCCTTCTGGGCTTGTCCCTTCTGCCAAAATCCGCAAACCAACAGTAGAAGTGCCACACACTTTATCGTCCTCATTGTTTGATGAATTTGGTGGTGAAGGAATCATTGTTGGAAGACATGATATCCAGTATATAGAAGCCCGCCGGCAAATCCTGAATATTGATTTCTAATTGTTTAGTTCCTTCAGAACTTAGCTTTTTCAACGTATATCCAAAAATACTTCTGATTGCTATCTGGCATGGTTCTCCGGTTAAACCATCTATGGTTATGGATTGATGTGCAGGATTCGGGTATAGCTTAAAATTACTACTGTCTGACATTTGCTTTGACTCTCTTGGAATGATCGGTGGTGGGCAGGTATCGAAGAATACCGAAAAAGTATCAACCATGGCTCTTGCAATATAGACTGCATCACCTGCATAGCCCCAACAACTGACTGCCAAAGCTGTAATGCTATCTTTTAATGTGGGAGTTAATCCACCTTCCATCCTGTTTAATAAGGCATCCCAAACCAATCTATCGTTCATTTCCCAGGCATTCGTCGGTGTTATACTTGATAACACGGCTATGGCATAAGTTTTACGAATCTCCATTAATGAATCAATATTTTGTTCTAAATTTTGCACCTGATTGAACAAAATACCCAGAGAATCTATGTAATGCTTCCGCAATACAATCAGGCTATCAGTCACATTTCCGGATGTGTCAGCAATAAAGGCCTCGTATTGTCTGATGATTAACTTCAGGTTTTGAGCCTCATCATATTTATCAGCATAAGCATTCCACAATGCAGTATCTGCCATACCAGCACCTTCCACCATATATTTGATCCTGGCAAATTTTCCGGCATTGGTATGGATGCGAGTATTATAAAAAACTTGAGCCACCGGTGACACTTGCAGTTCCGGGTTTTCAAGCACTTTGTACATCACCATTTTTTCTAATATGTATTGCATGGCTGGATAATTGCCATCTTCATCGAAAGCTTGAACCGTCACAAGGCTGTCAAGTCTTCCAAATTCCGGGCTGACAAAACTCCCAACACAAGCCGGCTCGCAGTATTTCGTTTGCTGCCCGGAAGCTATGAACCAATCCTTATCAGGATATACTGGATTGGGGTTAAACTGTGGCAGGTTAGGTACGTTATATTTTGAATATTGAGAAGCCGCGTCACCACCTCCATGAAAAGCCTGATAGACGGACGGGCCATTATAATTGGACCAGGTGTTGCCGGTATAATACTGGGCCCCTGTTTGACTTCCAGCATCCTTATAGCATAGCCCTACATAATGAGTACCCATCTCGTTGGTTATGATTCGGTTTGTAAGATCGTTCGGTCCATCAAAATACAGGCCGTAGGTTGTATTATCCGATCCATTACATTCAATAACGGAAGTACTGTTATTGGCAAACGTATAGGCATTATGCCAGTATTTAAAAGACGGGGAAGTACTTATTCCTCTCACTGAATTACAATTATATAGGTTATTGTTCGAGTTGCGTGACAAGATTCCACCAAAGAGGGGTGATTCTATATCTATAAAATTCTTGACATAATTAATATTGCTGCAATTCTCTTCAAATATACCATGACCTAATGAAAAATTATCGGTGTTGATATGATTTTCCTCGACATAAAAAGAATACTTGGCATTTAGGTTAAGGTGGATGGCTCTTTTATATAATGATGTACCGCTTCCGTCTAAACTAATTATGTTTTGAGCAATGGTTCCTGAGGTGGTAGGACCACTCACCCCATAAGTACTATTAACACTTATCCCGGTGTTTGCAATTTTGGTCATTGTACAATTTTTAATATACAAATATTTATTGACTGGGTCTGTTGCATTTATGCCGTATTGACAGTCAACGAATGTAGCTTTTTCCACAAATAGATTTGACCGATACGATTGGATTCCATTGGTACAATTCATGAAATTGCACGGTTTTTTTCCTAATATGGTCAGACCACTGATATTACTTGAATATCCATGTAGAGGGGCAGTAAATATGCCATTTCCACTTGGTGTATAAATATTATAAGGATATTTTGTAATATTTATGAAATCAGAATGGTTTACATCAACATCACTCCCTTGAGAAAGTATCCCGTTTTCCATGTCTTTATAAGTATTCGGCAAATCCGCAAAAGGTGCAAAAAACGCCCCATTTACAGCTTTTAGATTGGTATAAATTAAATTAGTTGCAACAATGCCTGCGTAAGGTTTTACCGGCATGTATGCTGATAAATTTTCAGTGAAAGGTATATTCATACTGCCTTTGCCTAAAAAGCTTGTGCCCTTGATATCAGTGTCAATATAACCTACCAAGAATAGATTCCCAGACAATCTTAATCCTATCCAATTATTCTGAAAAATGCTGTAATAAGATTTTACCGACGCTCCATCAGTACAAAGAATTGCATTTTCAGCATCCGATATTATTGTTTCCCTTATTGTAATCTTATTATTATTAGCATCTATACCCTTCCACATTATGCCGGCACAACCATGTATGTTCAAACTTGGCGAAGGGTTGTTACTTCCAGTCAATTTTAACTCGAAACCGCTATTACCTGGTATGCTTATGCTTGATCCTGGATGCATAATTATCTCACCATTTTTCAATTCAAAACTCTTGTCAATAACCAGTTCTCCCTTTATCGATATACAATGTCCCGCGTTATTGTAAGACGAATTGATTCCTATAGGTGTCTGGGAAACTAAAGTTGATTCATTTGTCACGCCTAAGTCTATCTGATTATTCGGGCAAGTGCATTCCGCTTCATTATACATTAAAATACGTTGCGTCACACTACTTGTGCATCCTCTGTTATCTGTAATACATAATGTAACAAAATATTCCCCACTTGCAGCATATTCATGCGTCACATTTTGGCCAGAAGCTGTTTTACCATCTCCAAAACTCCATTTGTACTCACTTACAGTTACATCATCCGGGCCTGTTGTGTTTCCTGCGAAACTAAAAACATTCCATGAACTTTGTGCAAATCCTATATTCGCTTCTCTTTGTGACTCACACCATAATTTAACGTTATCAAAAAATAATAAGCTTCGTTCGCCTTCCTCATCATTGGTTGCAGTAAAAACAATGTTCGTATAATTATCATTAGCCACAAAATCACATTTAAAAATATCCCCCCATTCGTACTGGCTAAATTCATCTTCTTCCATGATAATTTGATTCGAACTTTGTATCGGGTAATCGCCACATAATCCTCCTGGCAAATCTGACGGCACTTCTCCGGCTAATCTAATCTTAAAGTCAATCGGTGCTGCTTCGTTATATATAATTGAAGTGTCAGTGTCTTCATAGGCATTTCGTGTAGCCCCAACAAATGAAAAAGAATATTTTTGACCGCTCATTATGGATACCGGTTGATAAATTGTTTCAGTGTAGCATTCATGCGGACCAGGTTGAAAATGATATGCATTGAGACACATATAGAAAGATTCGAACTCAGGTCTCGGAACCCCCATAGCAGCTGGAAATGGTGTAGTTATCAGGTGGGGCGTTCCTTGTCCCTTCTTCCAATCTGAAAGGCAAAAATTAAAGGGATCTATATAAATTCCGGCACCCGGTACACAATCTATCTCGAAACCTTCATTTTTAATCAGATTATTAAAACAAGTTTTTTCAGGCGGACATTGAGACATTAATTCATTGTTAAATAAAATCAACAATGAAATTATCAAGACTGGAGAATAAAATTTTACCCCCCCCGTTTAAATTTAATTTTATTTTGTTTTAAGACGAAATAATTACGAATATTTTGTTGTGCTTTCATAATGGTTTAAGTTTTTGGTTAGTAAGTAAGATATTCTACAAATATATGATATTGGATTCGTATTGTCAAGC
>JAIBCG010000012.1 GCA_019694295.1 Saprospiraceae bacterium | reverse complement strand
TATTACCATTCCAACTTACATTATATTGCGTAACAGTACCATTTACAGAATTGACCATAAAAGATACATCGAAGGTATCATCCGTACCGGTATTGCCAGTATTATTATCATTGCAAGTACCAACTACCAGATTGGTATATTCTATAATACATGGGTCGGAACATGGTGGTGGTGCCGGAATGTTGATCAGAACTTTACAAGTGGCGTCATCTTTATCTACGAGTTCGAATGTTTTACTACCTCCGCTTATGAGATAAGGCCCAAACATCGTACTGGCAGTATAAGAGTAAACATTAGCAGGTGTGCCACTAACATACCAGCCCGTTGATGTATTCACTCCATTGACTATGATATCAAAGGTATAGGTATCATCACTAGAGTCATTGGTAGTTCCTTTGTTGTCACAATTCACATTTTCGATTACAGCATTGATAACGCAGGTGTTCGAACAAGGGGTAAGGTTACCCGGATTTTGAATATTCTGGCATTGATTATCATCACTGTCCACAAGTGTAATGGTAGGATTGCTGCCGTCAGCAAGAAGTGTAATGGTGCCCCCAACACCATAGGTGAATGTTGCTACAACATTGCCACCCACTATCACTTTAAAAGTATTGCTGGCACTTCCGTTGGCTGCTGTTGCATTGATGGTTATTGTGTAATAATCATCAACCGGATCGGTATTAGTACCGGCATCATTACACACTTTGGTAAATGTAGTGACCGTAATCTCACAATTGGTAGAGCACGGTGTGAGCGGACCAATATTCTGAGTAACAGAACATCCGGCAGCTACATCTTCGAATGTCAGTGTCAGAGACTGTGATTTGGCCGGTATATTGACTGACTTTGAAACACCATAACTAAAGGTGCCCAATACAGTAGCTCCGTCTTTCAAGGTATAGGTACCGACATTTGCTTTATTATTTCCAATATTAAAAGTAACGACGTAATAATCATCACTGGCATCGGTATCCGTACCGGCATTATTACACACGATATTGAAGTTTATTATATTTAATATCAAACCCTCAGGTATAACTACTGTATTGCTGAAGACACAAGCTTTATCATCACGGCCATAGATTGTATAACTGCCCTGCGACAAACCTGTGAAAACGTTATTTCCTGTCCATGTTATATTATCAATACTATACTCTACTACACCCGATCCGCCAGTTTTGCTCACAGTAATGGTAGCATCCTTTGAGCCTGCGCAGGTTTCAGGTTTTGGTGTTAGGGTAAGTACGATTTTTGGATAAATATTTAGCGTTAGCGTCACCAAAGTTTTACATCCATCCTGATTTTTTAATACAACATAAATGGTTTGGGTCGGTGTAGAAGTGTTGGTATAATTTATAGGAAGAGCGTTGGTTTCTGTATTAGCATCTGCGGGTGTTGCGTAGAATGCATAAGTAAGGCTCGGGTTTGGATTTATCTGTGCAATGGCATCTGTAAGTGTAAACTGAGCATGACCCTGACTATCTTCATCACAAGCATAAAGAGAAGCATTATTCCCGGTAGGGTTTGCTATAATTTCGATGGTAATAAGTGTACGGACATTGCTCTTACAATCTGGGAAAAGGGTACTTTTAGCTTCTACATAAAATTTGTATAAACCCGGTGCTGAAATGGATGGCGTATATTGAAGTGTACCAGCTGCCAGCAATGTGCCTCCGGTAGGGCTGTCATACCAGTCCGCAGTTTCATCTGTTCCTACTGTTACTGTCAATGTTGGTATTGCTTCTCCAAAACAAATCTTTTTATTGCCGCCACTTACAGGAGGTAGTACGGTCGGACAATTACAGTTTGGTGCATTGATCTGAAAATCTTTTGTACAGCCGGTAGATACCTCTGTAGCTGTAATAGTCAGATTGTTACTAACTGACACCGGACCAATATTGTACTGATTAGACCCTATATTCGTAACTGTTCCTGATGATGCTGTGATGGTATAACCTGAGGCAGTGATTACTACATTGTAGAAATCAAGGTCTGGCGTACAGCTTACTGATTCAATATTTATAGTAATATCGGGCTGCACCGTGATGTTTACTGTAGCTGTGTCTGCAGGGCAAGCTCCGACTTTGGGTACTATATAGTAAAAACCATAAGTACCAGAGACAGCATTATTAAAGCTAACCTTGGTAGGGTCAAACAGGTTGATATTGCCTGAGCCTTTATTCTTCCAAACACCACCTGCATCATACATACCGACCAGATAACTGAACAAATTGACATTGTTAGCACCGAAACACACTGTGCCCTGACCATCACCACCTGCTTTGAGAGGAGTGTTGACCGTAATAGTAAATGGTGCCTCATCCGTGCAGATAGTATTTGTGGCCAGTACATAATATGTGGTGGTTACTGATGGACTTACGACAGTTGATGAAAGTTTGTTGGCAGCTGTAGCAGGTGTACCCGAATGGTAGCTTATCGAAGGATTAGAATTATTGTTATCCGTTACCTGAATACTAGCCAGATTAAATGATGAGCCGAGGCAAATATCAGCTTGAGCAGGATCAAGGAAAATATCCGGCACCAGCTTACCATAAATCTTTTGTACTTTAGTAATTTTTTTATTCGAACATGGATTAACGAATTCCCATGTATATGTCATTACGCCATTGTCAAGGTATTGGTCTGCTGATACAAACCCACTTATATCACATTGGTCAAATTTATTATTGGTATAATACAAATCATCGGCAGGCGGGAATGGCTCACCGCAATCAAGCGTAATATCAGCCGGTGGATCGAAGAATGTTGCATCTGGTGCCGGTAAAATTTTTATGTTTTGGGTATGTGTTATCAATGTTCCGCATGTGTTAAGGTTCCAGGTACGCTGGAGATTACCCCCACATGGATCATAAGATCCAGTAGTAATGGCTTCTATATCTCCGTAATTCTGACAGTCGCCTGTCAGGTTGTTATTATAAGACAATAACATTTGCTGGTCAATCTGCTCAGCTTGGTCACATGTAATGGTAATATTAGCTGGTGGGTTAGTAAATGTAGGCAATGGAGCAGGTAATACTACAAGCTTTCTTTGTGCAGTAATTGTTCTACCACAGTTATCTGTAAATTCCCACACTTGGGTATAATCTCCACCACAGAAATCATGGGCGCCAATAACAGTAGGGTAAACATTTCCGGATATAGCACATACACCAAGGTCTTTATTAGAATAATTCAATGGAACATCAAGATTTGGTACAGCTGTACACTGAACTGTTACATCAGGTGGTGGCTGTGCGAAGGTGGCAGCAGGTGCGGGTTCTACAACGGTAGTTTGCGTATGAGATATAGTACGGAAGCAGGCATCCGTATATTCCCAAAGATATTCTACGGTACCGCCGCATTCGGTATAATTACTAACTATTACTGCTTGAACCGAACCTGTTATGGCACAATTTCCTGTTTTGTTGTTTGTATAATTAAGTGGCGGTGCATTTAGGACAATATCCTTACAATTCTTGGCCAAGTCAGCTGGTGGATTAATGAATGCTGCTACCGGAGTAGCATTGACGGTAACATTCTGTGTATGCGATATGGTCCTGAAGCAGGCGTCCGTATATGTCCAGTTGTAGCCAAACGTCCCTCCACAAACACTCGGGCTACCAATCAAAGTGGCTGGTACAGAGCCATTTATCCCACAGGCGCCCGAAAGTCCATTGCTGAATGACAAACTTGGAGCCGAAGCTGGTATATTTTCACAATCCACTACCTGATCTCCCGGTGGATTCTGGAAAACAGCAACCGGAACTGGTGTGGCAGTATAATTCTGCGCATGACTTATAGTCCTGAAGCAGGCGTCCGTATATGTCCAGGTATAGGTAGTTGTACCTCCGCACAGATCAGAATTACCTGATTTGACGGCTGGTACTGTTCCTGTTATGGCACATAGTCCTGTTCTGTTATTGGTATAGTTCAAGTCAGGTACTGATACCGGTATTTCACTACAATTGACAGTCTTATCTCCGGGCGGATTCTGGAAAGTAGCTACCGGTACTGCATTGACTGTATAATTCTGTACCCAGTTAATAGTGCGATTACAAGCATCTGTGAAATTCCAGGTATAGGTCTTTGTGCCACCGCAAAGGTTAGCAAAACCTGATTCAACCGGTGAAACCGAACCATTGATACCACATGCACCATTTAGACCGTTGGTATATGTTAGTGCAGGAGCACTCGTCGGTATTTGTTCGCATTCTACTGTCTGACTTGAAGGTGCATTCTGGAAAGAAGCTACCGGTACAGGGTTGACATTATAAGTCTGAACCCAGCTAATGCTACGGTTGCAGGCATCTGTAAAATTCCAGGTATAGGTAATGGTTCCACCGCACAGATCTGCATTGCCACTTTGAACTGCCGGTACGCTTCCATTGATACCACAAGCGCCACTCAGACCGTTGGTATATGTCAAATCAGCTGCTCCGGTTGGTATCTGGGCGCAATCTACTGTCTGGCTCGATGGTGCATTCTGAAATGTGGCTACAGGTACAGGATTAGCTGTAAATGTTTGAACATGTGTAATGGTACGGTTGCAAGCGTCTGTAAAATTCCAGGTATAGGTAATGGTTCCACCGCACAGATCTGCATTACCGCTTTGAACTGCTGGTACACTTCCGTTGATACCACAGGCGCCACTCAGACCATTAGTATAGCTTAAGTCTGATGCTCCGGTTGGTATCTGGGCACAATCTACTGTCTGGCTCGATGGTGCATTCTGGAAGGCAGCTGCTGGTACCGGAGTAGCAGTAATGGTTTGAACGTGTGTAATGGTTCTATTACAAGCATCTGTGAATGTCCATGTACGGGTAATAGTACCTCCACAAAGATCGGCACTACCTGTGACTACAGGAGACACACTACCTGATATGCCACAGGCTCCTGTTTGCCCGTTTGAATAACTCAGATCCGGATGAGTAGTAGGTATTTGCGAACAATCAACATTAAGATTTGCCGGTGGATTCTGAAAACTCGCCTGAGGTACAGGAGTTACTGTCAAAACCTGCTCATGTGTTTTTGTACGTCCGCAAGCATCTGTGAATGTCCATGTGCGAGTTATTGTACCACCACACAGATCAGCACTACCTGTGACAGTAGGTATTGATGTACCACTAATGCCACAGGCACCACTCAGACCGTTGGTGTATGTAAGTGAGGGATGAGACGTTGGTATTTGGTCACATGTAATAGTCATATTTGCCGGTGGATTCTGAAAGCTCGCCTCAGGTACCGGGGTCACTGTCAAAACCTGTTCATGATTAATCGTGTGGTTGCAGTTATCCGTAAATGTCCAGGTACGAGTGATGGTACCACCGCACAAATCGGCACTACCAGTAACAACAGGCGCTACGGTTCCGCTCACCAGACAGGCACCCATTCCTGTATTTTCGTAGTCAAGGTTTGGGTGAGTAGTTGGTATTTGGCTGCATGTAAGTGTCTGATTTTGAGGCAAAGTTGATTTCCATGTTGGTGCTGGTACAGCATTGATGGTTATGGTCTGAGTGTGTGAATCTTTATTGCCACAATTATCTTCAATTGTCCAGGTGCGGGTAATGGTACCACCAGAACACAAGTCGGCACTACCAGTCTCTTCACCTGGAACCGAACCGTTAGGGATACAATTATCTGTATAATTCAATGCCTGCATAGGCTGTAGTAAGTCATAGCAGCTCAAAGTCTGATTTGGAGGTTTATTTTGAAGTACTGGTTTTTGCGTATCCTGGAATGTTACAGATTTACTTTTGAGATCGCAACAGTTAGCAGTACAGTCTATTGAACTTACATTACCTCCTACTACAGGTACATAGGCATTACTGCCTGTAACATAATTATATGAATAAAAGGTGAATGTTCCACATTCTGAAGATGTCCATGTACCAGTAACACCAGGAAAAATTTCCAGAATTTCACCTGCTGCATTTGTTACAAAAACAACTTCAGTATTATTGGGGTTGGTCTCATATCCTGTGACATTGTACGTAACAGGTGCATCTGGGCACAATGGTGTCGGTGCAGCTGTGATGGTACCGGCATTGGCCGAGTTGACTACAATTGTTATACAATTTTGTGCAGGAGGATTGGTTACAGGAATGCAAGGATCATTATACGCATCTACGCACAAGGTGTAAGTACCGGCAGTTGTCCAGTTTTTTGTAAATGAATTTGATGTACTATTTTTTACTACCGCACCATCAAGATACCAAATATAATGTGTAGCGCCATCCAATTTATCTACAGTATAGGTTTCAGTTTTTGGTGCGCATATTTCTGTTTCTCCCATGATGGGTCCTTTCCAGTCCTCAATGGTTTCAGAACCACAGGTACCAATGATGTCGATGGTAACAGTGCAATAAGAGCCTGCGCATCCATCTATCATAAAATAGTAGGTTTTACCAATTTGCAGGCCAGACATGGATAATGTTTTATCATTTGTATTTCCACAATCATTGACATTACAGGCAACGGCATCATTAGAGCCACATTGGTTATAAATGGCTATTTGTACACCATTTGAACCTCCTTTACCAGTACAATTAGTAAGTGTACAGTTCAGTGTCAGGTCAGTACACCATGCTTTGAATGCAAACCATGTCGGGTTGTTTGGGACTGTATTTGAACCAGGACATAGAGGCGTAGGTGCGTCACCCGGGTGTTGGTAGTTATTCATCGTCAGAACATACCCATCCAGTTCATCGATGGTGCATAATAATGGGGCTGTATTACATTTACATACTAATTGTGAGCCATTAGTACATGGTGGATATGTTTGGGAAAAAGCTTCTGATGCAAACAAAAGAAGGATTAGGCAAATGTATATTTTCTTCATACTGAGCAAAAATTTTAACACTAAATTGATAAAGTTAAAATTACTCTTAACAAAATGTTAATTTTTTCGCTCGTTAAATGCAATATTTTAGATGACTTTCAAGCGTTCGTCAAAGAATTAAAATATTATTTTGGAAATATATTGTTTTTTTTACCAAATATTTTGCAACTTCATTCTGTGTATTAAAGTCACACTCAGTATTTTTCCATGTGCAAATCAGATATTAAGACAAGAATTACCAAAAGGTCATACTATTGAATAATGATAAACTTTGATCTGAAAAACAAAAAAGGTGTCAAATTTTCACATGACACCTTTTACTTATTTAAACTGTTTCAACAACTTTACCTGCCTTCTTTCTTTCGTGTTCTTTCAGGTAAATTTTTCTAAGCCTTATTGAATGTGGAGTAACTTCTACAAATTCATCAGCCTGTATGTACTCTAATGCTTCTTCAAGTGAAAAAATGAGTGGTGGAGGTAATTTTACTTTATCATCAGAACCGGAGGCTCTCATGTTGGTAAGTTTCTTTGTTTTGGTAATATTGACGACCAAGTCACCGGATCTATTATTTTCACCAATAACCTGGCCTTCGTACACATCCGAATTAGATTCAATGAAGAAACGACCTCTGTCTTTCAGATTATTCAATGAATATGGTATAGCCTGGCCTGTTTCCATACAAATCAAAGAACCATTGATACGTGTTGTGATGTCTCCTTTATATGGCTGATACTCAATATAACGATGTGCCATAATTGCCTCCCCGGCAGTAGCGGTGAGAAGATTTGATCTTAACCCGATAATACCACGAGAAGGAATGTGGAAGCTAAGTAACATCCTGTCGCCTTTAGGTTCCATTTGTTTCATTTCAGCTTTTCTCTGAGTTGCGAGTTCGATAGCTTTTCCGGAAAATTCTTCAGGGACATCGATGCTTAGCTCTTCGATTGGCTCACATTTTTGTCCGTCTATTTGTTTAAAAATAACCTGAGGCTGTCCTATCTGTAGTTCATATCCTTCTCTACGCATGGTTTCTATCAAAACAGAAAGGTGAAGTACACCTCTACCGTACACCATAAAGGAATCAGCCGAATCAGTTTTTTCAACACGGAGAGCAAGATTTTTCTCTAGCTCTTTTTCAAGTCTTTCTTTGATGTGCCTAGATGTAACAAATTTACCTTCCTTACCAAAGAAAGGTGAATCATTAATAGTAAACAACATACTCATAGTTGGTTCATCTACCGCAATGGTTGCAAGTGCTTCCGGATTTTCAAAATCTGCAACTGTATCACCGATTTCAAAACCTTCAAGACCGACAATCGCACAAATATCACCAGCCAATATTTCGTTGGTTTTTATTTTCTCAAATCCGTCGAAGTAATAAAGTTCTTTGATTTTTGTTTTGGTTATACTCGAATCTCTTTTTACCAGAGAAACATTCTGACCAGAAGTCAAGGTTCCTCTTGTAAGTTTGCCGATAGCTATTCTACCTATATAGGCTGAATAGTCAAGACTTGTAATCATTAATTGTGGTGTGCCGGCAGATACAATAGGTGCTGGAATGTATTTTACGATAGCCTCAAACAGCTGGGTGATATCTGTGGTTGGGTTTCTCCAGTCATCCGCCAGCCAATTGTTCTTAGCTGAACCAAACAATGTAGGGAAGTCAAGTTGATCTTCGGTAGCATCCAATGCACACATCAGGTCGAATACTTGTTCTTGTACTTCGTCGGGTGTACAGTTTTCTTTATCAACTTTATTGATAACTACAATTGGTTTGAGTCCCAAGCCAATGGCTTTTTGGAGTACGAATCGTGTCTGAGGCATCGGTCCTTCAAAGGCATCTACCAATAATATAACACCATCAGCCATATTGAGTACACGCTCTACTTCACCGCCGAAGTCGCTGTGGCCGGGTGTATCTATTATATTTATTCTGTAATCTTTATAGCGTACGGCTACATTTTTTGCAAGGATGGTAATTCCTCTTTCTCGCTCCAGGTCATTGTTATCCAGCAATAATTCACCAGGTTTTTCATGATCTTTAAAAAGTTTGCCTGCTAATAGCATTTTATCGACCAGAGTTGTTTTGCCGTGGTCAACGTGGGCAATAATTGCAACATTTCTTATATTCTGCATTTAATTGTTTATTAGGGGCGCAAAGGTACACGAATTTTCAATTAAATGTAAACAAGAAATCAAAATGGAATGTTAATGGTGCTTTAGTACTTATTCAAAAATCAATTACTTATTAATGTTTCACGTGAAACATTAATAAAATTACAAAAGACGATTTCTATCTAAAAATGAAGAAAGTATTGCATTAAACTCTTCCGGTCTTTCCATCATTGGCGCATGCCCGCTTTTATCTATAAAATGCAGCTCTGAGTTCTTTATCAAACTGTGAAATTTTTCTCCAACAAATGGTGGAGTGACGATATCTTGATGTCCCCAAATAAGTAAAGTAGGCTTTTCAATCTCATGAAGCCGATGTTCTAAATTTTGCCTAACAGCTGACTTTGATGTTACTACAATTCTCAGAGCTTTAAGCCGATCACTAATTGTAGAAAATATTTCATCAACTAATTCTTTCGTAGCTACCGCAGGGTCATAAAATGTCTCTTGGGCTTTTTTTTCAATGTATTCGTAACTTCCCCTTTTAGGAAATGATGTACCCATTGCAGATTCAAATAACCCACTACTACCAGTAAGTGTAATAGTTGCTACGTGCTGCGGATGTGCCAATGCAAATAAAATAGAAATATGCCCTCCTAAACTATTGCCCAATACATGCACTTTATCAAAATTCTTGAACCGAATAAAATCATACACATGATCAACCAAGCCACCAACTGATAACTTCAACATAGGTAATTCCATGATTGGTAGTATTGGAATAACAACATTATACCTATCATGGAATTCTTTCATTATTCCTTCAAAATTTGATAAGGCCCCTAATAATCCATGCAATAAAACCAGAGTTTCTTTTCCACCGTTGGTCTCAATATATTTGAATCCAAATTCCTCTATCAGTTCGTATTCCATATTGTTTGCTTCTATTAATATTTATAAACCTTTTCCAAATATATACTAAAACTAAACCGTTTTTTGGGAATCATGCACTAAACTTAAAATATAAACAATAGCACTTATCAACAAAAAACCAACTAACTGGTGAAATACACCGTACCAAATTGGTATCCTTCCCTTTGAATGTATCAATGTAAGTACACCTAAAATGACCTGTAAAAACATAAATGTAATCTGAAGGTATAATCCTGTCTTTAATAAAGCTGATTTTACTCTACCTATATTCTTGAAAAATAAATATAAACCAAAACATAAAATTAAATAAGCCAAATTGCGATGAAGGAAATGAACCAAAGCAGGCAAGAAATGATGTTCGTCGTACTTCCCAAAATTGGTGTATGTCCAATGCGAGAAATCAGTCAATACTGCAGGAATCCAACTGTCTCCAATCTTTGGCCATGTAGGGTAAATCATCGACGCACGCATACCTGACATCATTCCACCTAAAAAAATTTGTACAAATAATATCCAAAAAAAGGATTTGTATGCTATCCTGTTGGTTACATCAATTGAATCTTCCTTCTCTACTCTGAACTCCTGAATTACTACCCACAATAAATATAAAAATAAAATTAAAGCTAATATCAAATGAAACGATAGTTTATAAGCATTAACCCATGGACGTTCAATAAGCCCGCTAGCTACCATTATCCAACCCATTGAAGCATTTAAAGCTGCCAATAAAAATACAATGAAAAGTCGCTTTCCTAACAATGAACTAATCTTCCTTTTAAAAATAAAAAAAATCAATGGAAATAAAAAAACGAAACCCATAGTACGCGCCCAAAGACGATGAAAATATTCCCAGAAGAAAATAAATTTAAACTCTGACAAACTCATACCTTTATTGATTTTGTGATACTGAGGTGTCTGTTGATAAAGTTCAAATTGTGCATTCCACTCATTTTCATTCAAAGGAGGAATGGTACCACTGACAATATCCCATTTTGTAATACTAAGTCCTGAACCGGTCAATCTAGTAATACCACCAATGAATACCTGCATTAGTATCATAAATAACCCAACTATCAACCATATTTGTACTGCAGTTATTCTATTACCTGACATGTGAACTACATTAGTTTCTGCAAATATAAATTTTTAAAAACTACTTTTCCAAAAACATTTAATTTAAGCTGATAATGATAATTTTATTTTTAATTATTTAATATAAATTCATCATCATCAGTGTTGTTAAGATGTTAATAACTTGTACTTAATTATTTTTCCATATAAATACTAACATTGTTTTCAGAATTATCAACATATACTTTATTAAACAAATAAAAGCATCATAGTAGTATTCTTAACAATCTTGTCAAATTTGTTGATATATATATGTTGGCAATTCTTTTATGTTGGTGTTTATAGCTTGAATGTGTTTAACAGTTTGACTGTCATCCAAAACTTCTTTAAAAATTATTTTATTGTAATTCTTTCTACATGTTTTTACTTCTATTGTTGACAGATATCGAGTTTTAAACATTTTAATGTGAATAAGTTTTTAAATTTGCTTCTAAGTTTCAAATACTTATAAATTTTTTTTAATAGATTGTTGGTAATATGTGTAGCAGACTTTCATTTGTGACTACCTCTGAAAAAATATGGAAGGATATAGGAATCCAATCTGAAGGACTCTTGCGTACTTCTTATAATATAGCACCCACTCATCATACTTATATAATAAAGAATAGTACACCTGACAGGCTTGACTATGTTACCTGGGGCATTATACCACAAACGGCACAAATAATTAAAAACGAAGGAAAACTTGCTCTCGCACGTGCAGAAACTCTGCTGACAAGTACATCTTTCAGAATTCCGGCCAGACAAAAAAGATGCATCGTTGTAGTTGACAGTTTTTATGATTTGCAAGAACATTTCGGCCCATCACAAAGTACAGCGAAAAGATATTTTTCAAAAAATGGAGAATTACTCACTTTAGCAGGTGTATGGGACTCATGCAATATAGATGGTTATAACCACTTGAGTTTTAGTATTATTACTCAACAATCCGAATATTTTCCGAATACCAGATTGCCACTAATAATACATGAAAGCGAACTAAGAAAGCAGTGGTTGTCTAACCTCCAAATTAACGAAATTGAAGATATACTATTAACAGACCATTCAAATATGCTTGACTCATACAATGTCAATGCTGCTGAGCTGCTTGCCTTTAACGATAGTTTTCAAATGCACCTAAGGATTGATTAAAATTTTTATATGAGAGCGGTTATCCAACGAGTGAACAAAGCATCAGTAGAGGTTGATAATACTATAATAGGCAAAATAGACGAAGGATTACTCGTGCTAATAGGTATAGAAAATGAAGATTCAAAACAAGACGCAGAATGGCTCGCATCAAAAATAGTAAAAATGAGAGTTTTCGCAGATAATACCGGGCTTATGAATCTCGATATTACAGATATCAATGGTGAGTTGCTAGTCATCAGCCAGTTTACTCTTTTTGCTTCGACCAAAAAAGGAAATAGACCTTCATTTATTAATTCTGCAAAACCTGATATTGCAATACCACTGTATAATTATTTTTTACAATTTATTAAAAATCAATTAAATATACCTGTAAAATCAGGAATATTCGGGGCAGATATGAAAGTTAGCCTGGTAAATAACGGTCCTGTAACCATTATTATTGACACGAAAAAAAAGGAATAAATGCAGTTAAGAGAAGCACAAAAATTAGTTGATAATTGGATTAAAAAAGTAGGCGTCAGGTATTTCAATGAACTTACCAATATGGCCATTCTGACCGAAGAAACAGGCGAGGTAGCACGATTGATATCGAGAATTTATGGAGAACAATCTTTTAAAGATCCTACCACTGATGATGAAGCAAAAGCAATGCTTACCGATGAGTTGGCAGATGTATTGTTTGTGTTAATATGTATTGCGAACCAAACCGGTGTCGATCTCGATGAAGCATTAACCAACAACCTTAAAAAGAAAACAGAAAGAGATATCGACCGACACCAAAACAATGACAAACTAAAGTAAGCTACATGTTTCAATAAAATGATTGATTGCTTCAGTACTTTTACGTGGTTCTTCCAGCATACCCAAATGCGCTGACTTTTTTAAGGCATAAACTGCAGCCTTTTTAGGAAAAGCCGTCTGTGCAAACCAAGCTTCACCATCAATCAGATTATCGTATTTTCCAATAATAAAACCAACAGGTATATTGGTTTTGGTAAGGAAATCAGTCATATCCGGACGGCTTGTCATTATTTGAAGGTTATTTACAAGAAGACTAACACGCATGTTGTTTCCATTGTTAATAAGTTGTTCTATTTCCTTATTGGCTTTGTTGTGGAAAAAATTGGGCATTATTTCTTTGTAAAATTTGGCAACACCGTGCGTTTCTAAAAAAGAAATATGTTTTTTACGACCTTCTTGTTTGTCACCACTATCTGCAAAAGGATGCGAATGGAACAACATAAGGCCACGAATTTTTTCAGGAAATAATTTACAAATCTGCAATGCGAGATAACCTCCCATACTGTGGCCTACGATTATTCCGGGTCGTTTGATTAGGGTTTTGTAAGCACTGGCAAGTGATTCAATATTATCGTAATATTTTTCATCAGTTCCATCATAGCCTGGAAGGTTAGTGAGTATTATGTTTTCTGCCTGAATATTTTTTGTAATTTTTCTCCAGATAGAATTATTCATACCAAAACCATGAATCAAGTAAACAGTCATAATACAGGTCAATAAAGGATTATTTAGAAACGAAAAAATTATTTACTTACCATCAGATACCATCCATATCTGACCACCAGGAATAAAACAACGAATATTACCAACACTGCCTGGAATGATAAGAAAGCTATCGCATATATATGGGTTCTGTCGATAATCCACATGATAGAAATGGTAAAGAAGATAATCATTACTAGACCCGAAAGCTTTTTAAATCCCGGTATAAGGTCAAGGCTAACATTATGCTTGATGATTTGTAAAGTAACCACCATACTTATGATGGGCAACACCTGTAAGACAAGATTTGAATCAAAAATACTTTGCCTTTCGAACAAAAACAGATAGATATCAAGTGTTACGGCAAATATTCCCGGTACGCAAGCCAAATATATCAATGCCCCATAAATCTCACGCCAAGGGCTGTTGATACCTTCTTCTTTTGATATCCAACCTACAAGTAACGCTACTACAGGTAACATCACAAAAAAGAAGATAAACCAAGCCGGATTGGTGTGTGCGTAATCGAAACCGTCTCTTAAAGTCATTTTGTCAAATTATTTATTGCGGTAAAGTTACTACACAGACTCCAATATGGGAATGTTAGCTTAATAAAATGGAAATGAGAATTAAATTTTAAAAAAGTGTCAATATGATAATTGAACGTACTTATTGGTATTGGCAGGATCCATTCTGGTCATGTATTGTATAACCTTTGCTCGTTGTGCAGCATCTGCAGCTTTAAAAATGTTGATGATTTCGTCGCCTTTTGTAGTACAGAATATCTGTACAGCTGAAGAATTAGGGTACGATCTGTTGGTAGCATCACAGTATTCAAGACATTTCATCAAGCCTTCTCTGCCTGTCTCCGGATTTTGGCTCATCAGGTCCAGACCTTTGCGGTAGTATTCATAAAATCCTTGTCTGACAGCCTTCATCCCCGGATTGAGCGAATTTTCAAGAAGAAAATATCTTGTTCTGTTTCCGTCAGATGGTTTCCATCCCTTGAATGCACCAGATACAGACTGAGGTATTGCATTGATGATATCCTGTGCTATAAGGTAATAATTTTCGCCACCAAGTGCAGAAAAAGTATCATAGTCTAAAGCTATCAGGTAATAGGCATAGAAAGCAAGCATCGAGGATAGATTATCATTAAATACACCTCTCGAAAACTGAATTGGCTGGTATTGTTCATAGATAAATGCAAAATCCTTATCTACATACGAAAAAACAGGCGTTTTATAATCTGAGTTATAGACTGGTCTTACCATTTGTATGGCAAAATCGCCCCGAAAAGTATTGGCATTGACCTCCTCGGTAATATTCAGTGTAATATTTACATCGATTTTTTCAAAATTATCGTAGCTAACATCCGTCCATGCTGTGTTGTTCATAAAATCCCGGATGGCAGTCTGCAAGGTTTGAAATACTTTAGGGTCAGCGGTCTGTAATTTTGGAGTATTGACCACTACTTTGCAAAGCAATTCCTGAGAATGAAGGGTAGTAGTTAATAATATGAAAATAAAAGCAAGAAAGGTATTTCTATATGACATAATTCATTTTTTAAAATAATCTTCAATGGCTACCACAATATCTTCTGCCACTTCGGACTTATCTTTTAACTCAAAATGCAGTTGTTTATTGTCTTTAGTCAAAATTGTTATTTTGTTGGTATCGTGTTGAAAGCCCGCTCCTTTGTCTTTTAACGAATTTAGGACAATAAGGTCGAAATTTTTTGATATTATTTTTTTTCTTGCATTTTCGTGTTCGTTATCTGTTTCAAGAGCAAAGCCTACCAATAGTTGTTCTTTTTTCTTCACCGAGCCAAGGTATTTTGCAATATCCTGTGTTTGTGCGAGTGAAATATTTAAATCGGAGTCCGTTTTTTTAATTTTGCTGTTAGCTACTGTTACCGGCCGGAAATCGGCTACTGCAGCGGCAAGAATACCTAGGTCGCAGTTTTCAAAAGCAACTGTTGCTGCTTCGAACATTTCTTGTGCGCTTTCTACATGTACGACCCTAATGTTTGAACAATTTGGCAACAAATGAGTGGGTCCAAGTACCAATGTTACTTCGGCACCTTTTCTGCTCAGATTTTCAGCCAGTGCAATACCCATTTTACCAGATGAACGGTTGCCAATAAACCTAACCGGGTCTATTGTTTCAAATGTTGGTCCTGCAGTGATCAGTACTTTTTTACCACTCCAATGTTGCGAGGTTGAGAAATGTTTATCTACCAACATGCCAATTTCATCAGGTTCGGGCATACGTCCTTCACCTGTCAATCCACTTGCAAGCTCGCCTATGGCGGGTGGTATGACTGTGACACCATCTTGCACTAGCAAGTTGATATTTCTTTTGGTAGCCGGATGTTTCCACATGTCAAGATCCATGGCAGGAGCAACCCAAACCGGGCATCGAGCAGACAAGTAGGTGGCAGTAAGCATATTGTCGCAATTACCGTTTGCTAGTTTGGAAAGAGTGGTGGCTGTTACTGGGGCGATAACAAGGGCATCGGCCCACAAACCGAGTTCTACATGGTTGTTCCAGCTTTCTTCGTCTGCAATATCCGAGATGACAGGATGAGTACTAAGCGTAGAAAGAGTAAGTGGTGTAATAAAATCCTTAGCTGCAACAGTCATTATTACCTTTACGTCAGCACCTTTTTTGATGAACCATCTCACCAAATAAGCACTTTTATAGGCAGCAATGCTTCCACATACGCCCAGGATGATTTTTTTACCGGCGAGGTGGCTCATTTTTAACAATAAATGTTACTCAGCCGATTCCTCAGTCTGATTTTTGTAATGGTAATGAATCTGGTCGGTCATAAATTCATTGAGCGCTATGATTACCGGATTTGGCAGTCGCTCGTAGAATTTTGATATTTCGATTTGCTCTTTATTTTCCTGAACCTCTTCAATGGTATCAGAAGAAACCGCAAATTCGTCAAGTTTGCTGTGAAGCTCTTGTTTGATATCAATAGCCAGTTGATTAGCGCGCTTGGCCACGATGTTGAGTGATTCATAGATGTTGCCTGTTTTGGCTGCTATAGATGTTACATCTCTTGCTTGTACATTAGAATCTAGGCCTTGTACCTGAGTTTTAATATCTGTCATAGATTAATCTCTTTTAGTTTGGATTTAGAATTTCGGTAAAATGTCTTTATGTCTTTTAAATACTTACTTTTTGGATATTTGTTCACAAATTCTTCATATTTGTCGATGACCATGTTAAACCTTTCTGTTTGTTTAAACGAAAAGCTCCTCATTGCCCAGTCATAGGTTGACTTTATAACCATGTATTTGATATACTCACGGTCGGTGATATCCGGATAATCGTTCAATAAGTTGTTATAACTGGTAATGGCCGACAGATATTGTTTTGTGTTATAATACAGAGTAGCTTCTGCGAGTGATTTTTTTGCTAATTTTCGTCGAAGCTCATCTATATTTTTATTGGCGTCTTCTACACGTTTACTGTTTGGGTAGGTGTTGATAAAGGCCTGGAAACCATCAATTGCTTTCAGTGTTTCAGTCTGGTCAAGTTCATAGTCTGGCGAAATCATATAATTACAGTAAGCCGACATGTACTCAGATTCTTCTTTATTTTCACCTGTAGAAAAAATATTAGCGGCAGTTTTGAAATAATAACTGGCAAGTATGTAGTTTCTGAGGTAAAAATGCGTGTAAGCATATTTATAATAAAGTGTTTCAGATTCTTTTTTACCACGAAAACTACTCAGTACCTGCTCAAACAAAGTCTGTGCCTTGAGGTAATCTTCTTTGTCGTAATATTCCAGTCCTTTTTTATAAATTAATTCAGTATTACCGCTCTTGCGGATGTTTTCAAATTCGTTACTACATCCTGCAAACAGAAGGGTAAAAACCAAAACCAACAATAAACCTGCTTTACGTAAAATCATAGGGGCGCAAATTTACTAAATTTTTAAAACATTTGCATAATAACGATTTTTATTGTGCTTTTGTATGTCAGTTTTCAATGGTTTATGGTAATTTATGCTTTGTAAACAAGAATATTGACACTCGATTTGTGTAGGAATACTTGTTTCAAAATTTTATTTACTATTTTTGATGAAATTTTATTACAAAACTATACAAGAAATGATACGGTTATCTGTCTGCTTCTTTGCAATGATTATGTTTGTTAGCAATATTTCTGCTCAAAATATTTCTGGTCTTAGCATTCCGAAAACCCTGCACCGGCATGGGCCCAAGAATTATTCAAAGCTCAGCCCAATGTTTTTGTCCTTGATAAGGATTATCAGGAATATTATAAAAAGAATAGCTATCAGAAAACCGATTGGACAAAGTATTATCGTCGCTGGCGAAGGATGATAACACCATTTATTCAAGAAAATGGTCAGTTGATGAGTACAGACCAGATTAACCATAAGAGAAAATTTGCCGAAGGTAAAAAAACACTGAGTTCCGAACAAAATGACATTTGGACACCTGTAGGACCACTTACCACACATTGGAAATCAGAAGATAATGCAGATATGGATGCTTGTCCGTGGCAGGCAAATATTTATTGTCTCGAAATAGCGCCGTCAGATCCTGGTATCTTGTACATCGTTACAGAAACAGGCTCATTTTTCCGTTCGGCAGATAAAGGCAAAAACTGGGAACTGAGAGGCGGCTCATATCTGTTGAATTCCAAAGCACTGGCCATACACCCCAATGATGCTAGTACCTTATTGCTTGGTACCAATAATGTAGTAAGAAAATCAACTGATGGCGGCCTTAGCTGGACCAACATTTATACCAACAACGACCTTTGGTGTAACCGCATCATCATTCACCCTACCAAACCAGATAATATACTGCTATGTAGCAACAAATGAGTATTCCGCACCACAGATGGTGGAGCAAACTGGACACAAACGCTTACTGAGGAATGTACAGATATAGAGTTCCATCCTACCAATCCGGATATCGTTTATGTGTTGAAGAAAAATACTACAAAAGACTTTTACGAATGCTGGAAATCTACCAATGGCGGATCGAGTTTTACGGCCAAAACCATTGGCTGGCCTACAGGTCTCAAATATGGTGAAGGTCGTATAGCAGTAACACCTGCCGACCCTTCACGCGTATATGCAATATTACTTACAGACCAAGGACCACGCCTGATGTGCAGCAATAATACAGCCGAAGCCTGGACACTTACAGCTACAGGAAGTACACCGGCCTTCGAAATGGACAATGGTCAGGGATATTATGACCTCGATATCTTAGCCTCACCACTTGATGCCAATAAAATAATAGTAGCTACAACCACCGCATTCAGATCTGTTGACGGAGGCGCCAATTTTACTTCTGTAGGTGGTTATTACGGACCATTCTCCAGACACCCCGATATACAGGCAATGCGGAGCCAAGGTAACGATACTTATATAGCTACCGATGGCGGAATAACCTGGTCTGACGATTTTTTTGCTGCCAACAGCGAACCACGCATTAACGGAATATTCGCTACTGACTTATGGGGTTTTGATTCAGGGTGGAATGAAGATGTGTTGGTAGGTGGGCGTTATCACAATGGAAATACTGCCTACTATCAAGCTTATCCTGAGGGGAAATTTTTAAGAATGGGCGGTGCAGAAGCAGCTACCGGTTATGTCAATCCGGTGAAGAACCGACAGACTTTTTTCTCAGACATCGGTGGTTATGAGATACCCGAAAATTTTGATGGAAAAACAGTCAACCTACCGTTATCGGAATGGCCGAATGAATCGTATTACTACATGGAGTTCAGCGAAATGACTTGGAGCCCCGTGTGCTGGAATGAAGTATATATAGGCAAAGGGCCAAGTATTAAGAAAAGTACCAACAATGGTGTAAGTTACTCTACATTGTTTACCAGTACCGACCAGGATGCAGTAATGGAACATATACGGATATCAAGGAGTAACCCTAATGTTATATATGCTACTCAACGCTCGAATACACTCTGGGACGGAAAGATTTACAAATCAATCAATGGTGGTGTAAGCTGGAGTACTTTGCCGGACCTTCCGGTATCATCAGGCCAAAGACGGGTAATGACCATAACGCTAAGTGGTGACAACGAAAACGAACTATGGGTGGCACTTGCATACAGCAGCAATGGTAAAAAGGTATATTATTCTCCAAACGGTGGAAATACCTGGCTAAACTGGACAACCGACAAACTAAATGATTTCAATCTTCAGGATATTGTACACCAGCTTGGTACCAACGGTGGTGTATATGTAGCTGCCGATAATGGCCGAATATTTTAAAGAAACAAAACAATGTCTGACTGGGCTGAGTACAATACTGGTCTCCCAGTCAATCATGCATCAAGAGCACTTAAGCCATTTTATAGGGACGGAAAAATTCGTTCAGGTTCGAATATAGGTTTCTGGGAAGCAAATCTGTATGAACCTTCAAACTTGCTTGCACAACCAACTGCAGACAAGTTATACACATATTGTGCACGAGACACATTTTACTTCGATGATTATTCTGTCATGAAATACGACGGCACACAATCTTGGAAATGGGAGTTCACAGGTGCTACAACAGTTATAGGAGCTAATACCCGTACACCCAAAGTTGTTTACCCATCCGCAGGTGAATATGATGTAAAATTAACCATCAGCAACTCGAGTGGCAGCAATACAAGATTCATTGCCAAAATGATAAAAATATTGCCTTCAGAATGTAATGTGGATACCATTGCAGGCAAAAGTCTGAAAATGACCGGAGATCATAAAATTGTGAGCATCCCTGCAGTGAGAAAACTGAAAAATGCACAGTCTATGACTGTCATGTGCTGGATAAAACTCGCTGATAAACAACAATGGTTCACACAACTTGTATCAAACTGGGGCAGTAATGTAGGCTTTGGTTTCGGATTTGCTTTCCAGGGTTATGTGCCTACTACCAATCTTACTTTTTCCTGGAAAAACGTACCTTACTGGCAGACAAGTTCATTCGACCTCGAACTCAATAAGTGGATACATGTAGCCATGACAGTAGAACCAACCAAAGTAACACTCTACAAAGACGGCAAACCGTGGGTATATAACGGCGACTTTAGCAATTTTGACCTGTCGGAAACACCCTTTGAAATCGGATGCCCTGTTTATGGTCAAGGTGGAACATTCAATGGCGAAATGGAAGAATTCAGGATTTATAATAAAGCATTTAGCCAGGCCGAGATACGAGAACAGATGCACCTGATAGATAAAAATCCGGATTCGAGTCTTGTGCTTTACTATTAGTTTAATGAAAGCAAGGCAGATATTGTCTATGACAAAATAAGCCAAAGTCATGGTCTCAACGGCAGTAGGCTTCTGGTGTCATCTACTGCTGCTATTGGCACAGGTGTTTCAGACAGAATAACGATTAATGCCAACGGAAAGACAGATTTTCCAAATTCGAGAGTCACTCTGAATTTTCCAACTGGTGGCAGCTTACCTAATGGTGAAATGGTGATGACCAGGCTCTACAACAAACCTTTTGGCCAACCTGGAGTGCCTTCACTATCCAACCATTACTGGATACTTGAAAACTGGGGAAGCAACAAGACCTTCAACGGATTGACCGAATTATCATTTCTACAATCGGGTATTGAGGCTACCGGTTCTAAGATTTACTCAAGACCGGTGTATGACTATGAGCAATCGGGCTGGCAGACCAAATCCGTCAATGGAACGCAGATAAACGGAGGAAAGGCAGGCGATATCAGTTTCCAGAATCAATCTTTAATACAAGGAGCTAACCAGTTTGTGCTGGCAGGAACTAAGGTAAAGGTAGTGGCAGATGCAGGCGAAGATAAGAAAATATGCCTTGGTGAAGAAGTATCGCTTATAGGTTCAGGAGGCAATGTTTATCAATGGTTTGATGCATCAGGCAATCTGCTTGGAACGGAATACATATTGACCATCACACCGGTACAGACATCATCCTATATTCTCAAAGTTACAGACCTCAATGGTGAAGCGGCCAGTGATACAGTACAGGTTACAGTATTGCCTGTACCTGATGTCATCATTATTGATCAGCTCTTGACAGCTGGTACGAATACCAATATTAATATACCGGGCAACTATTCATTCCACTGGAGCAATGGACTCACAGGACCTGATTTTTCTACAGCTCAGGCCGGAAACTATTCTGTGATTATTACCAATACAGACGCATGTACTCAAATCATGACATTTAATGTAAACCTCGACAGTACAAGTCTGCCGAATATCTGGCTTGTACAGCAAGACCTGCTTGGTTTGCAAAACATAGCCAACAGTGATGCCTACCAGTGGTATCTTGATGATCAGATAATACCCGGGGCTACTTCACAGACAATCGTTCCGCCGGGAACTGGATTTTATAAAACCTACGTACATTATGCCAATGGATTTGAAGCCATTACAAAGCCATTTTACTACAAAACCACTTCTATTGATGTAGCGCAAGGAGTGACACTTACATGGTCACCTAATCCGGCGCGGCATTCCATACAAATTTAGTTTTGATAATCCGAATGGCATAGATTTGTCTTTGATGAAATGCAAGCTATATGACTACCAGGGCAAACTTGTAAAATCGGTTGATATCGCAAAAGACGGTAGGCTTGACCTTAGCGATATTGCTTCAGGTATGTATCATTTTAGTATCGAAAATAAATATCTAAAACTAAGTGGTAATGTGCTTGTAGTCAAGTAATTGAATATTTACGATAGTGTTTTTAGATGTTATTTTGGTGAGTGATCAAACATCAAGAGCAATCAGTTTGTCTTTTAATGATTCGGGTAAGTTTAAATGTCTCTGTTTGAACACCAGGAAAAAACCACCACCACCGGCACCGCAGAGTTTGAATTGTATAGATTGTGATTGAGCATATTTTTGCCATACACCCAGCACTTGGTTAGGAATGAATTCAGGCATATTTTCTAATTGCCAGACAGATATTTTTTTTATGTGTTCGAATACATTTTCGTTACCGTTTGCCCAGTTATGAATAAGTTCACTCACGATGGGTACGAGTTGAGAGTAAACTGCTGTGTGGAATGCGGTATTTTCAAGTTTTTCCCTGAACAACTTGACGAGAGCTTCGGTTTTCCTTGCAATGCCACTGTCGTACAAAAAGATTTCGGGCAGAGAATGTTTTGTATGCGGAGGTAAGTTAGGAAAACTCAATGACTTATCTGCATTGACCAGAATGGGTTTTTGTAAATAGGCCACAAGTGGGTCAATTCCCGAACTTGTACCGTGAAAGTAACTTTCCATTTTGGCGAATAAGTATTGTAGCTCTTTAGTTGAAATGTCTGCCGGGTGAATCTTTGCAAAACGATGAAGGACAGCTGCACATACTGAGCCCGAACTGCCAAGACCATAACCCTGCGGTATATCGGACTTGAGATATAATCCCTCTTGGAGTTGAGTATTTAATTTTTCAATATCAATAAAGGAATCAAAACCATTTTCAGGATCGTTCAGATATTGAGCAAACTGCTTCAGTTGGTCTTTTCCTGTATTATTCACAAGCGATTTTTGCCAAGATGCTCCGTAATTAAAGACAGGTAGTGCAAGTGCTTCAGAGCCCGCGATGACCGAATATTCACCGAATAATAATATTTTTGAAGGGTATTGATACAAATTCACTGAATCTTTTGTTAATATTATGAAACCAACAACAATTAATAATAAAAATATAAAGCTATGATAAAATACGAACATTCCGAATCTTCCTTTTTTGAAAGCAATAAGAATTACTGTCTGAAAATTGAAGAACAGTTCAAAGATAAAAACATTAATTATTCCGGCTTCTGCAATGAGTATGGTTATGAAATCCAGTCAGGTTGGCAGATGCGTGATTATAAGTTTCACATTAAAATAAAAAAAGATCAAAGTACACAGAACGGAGTTATCCTGCCGGTTGATGCATTGCAACAAACCTTCAATACATTAAAGATGGATGGTATTGATAAAAGCATTTGCCTCAGGACAGGCAAGTCTGCACTTAAAAGGTTTTTTATGAAATTTTTATACAAATCTGTTTTTCCCACACCTATTTAAATTTTTACAAAACAGAAGCCAGAAGCCGATGTTCTTTCGGAGATGTCAGAATTAATATCTGCCAATAATATTTTAAAACTAAATGTTTCTGGAGGCAAATTGTTTCTTACAGCAACAGCTGAGATAAAAGAACCATTGAAGCTGATAGAAACACTGGAACGGATCATAAGTGGTTGGCACTAAAAAATTTTCCGTAAGGATAAAAACAAAATGGAGCTTAAAACTTTGTATGTGCATATATTTGTGCCGTGCAAAATCTTACAAAACTGCTAGAGAAATACAGCCAGGACAGTAGAATATTAAAACTCGCTTCATTATTAACAGCTTCAGCACCGCAAGCCATAACGCTTGAAGGGCTTGCAGGTTCGTCGGTGGCGTTTGTCATCGCAGGCAGTTGGATGAGCAATCCACGGCAGATGGTCATTATTGCCAACAACCAGGAGGAAGCGGCTTACATGTTCAACAATCTGGATAATATATTTACACTCACCAAAGTGCATTATCTGCCAGATTCTTTCAAAAAACCGGGAAATTTTGATCAGATATCTTCCACCCAGGTATTGCAACGTACAGAAGTAGTCAACTATATCTCCGAGTCTGACCATGACCAAAGCATCATCATCACATATCCAGAGGCTTTGTTTGAAAAGGTGGTGTCGCCCGATTCACTCAAAGACCACAGAATTATCATTACAAAGTCAGAACCTTTTGATGCCGGATTTTTAATTGAAATACTAAGCGAATATGGTTTTGAGCGAACAGATTTCGTTTTTGAACCTGGCCAGTTTTCAGTACGTGGAGGTATATTGGATATTTATTCGTTTGGTAATGAATGGCCATACCGTGTTGAGTTGTACGGTGATGATGTAGAGTCCATCCGTTTGTTTGATCCGGTAACGCAGCTTTCGCAGAAAACGGTAAGCAAGGTCGTGATAGTACCACATGTAGGTAAAAAATTCGAGCATAACCAGAAGCAGAGTTTTTTTGATCTGTTGGCAAAAAATGCTATTCTTTATATAGCTGACGAAAAAAACTTAGTTGATGTTCTTCAAAATTGTTTTGAAGCGTCTGAAAACATCGGTGAAAAGATCAGATTCATGGATGATGATGAAAAAACGGACTTCATTCGTGACCGCTCGTTCATACGCCCCGGTGATGTCATTTCTGCTTCACAGCAATTTACAAGAATTGGTTACGCCGGTCGTCTATCCGCTGGTGGTGACAATATTTTATTTGGTATAAAACCACAACCATCCTTCAATAAGAATTTCAAATTACTTATCCAATCATTGGAAGAAAACCAGCAGGAAGGTTTAGAGAATTATTTGTTTACAGACAATCCAAGGCAGATTGACCGATTTGAGGCTATATTCAATGACCTTGAAGCAAATGTGGTTTTTTCTCCAGTCACTAAAGGAATCGAGCAGGGGTTCATCGACCCAATATTAAGGGTGGCTTGCTATACAGACCATCAGATATTCGACCGTTATCACGCATACAACCTTCGCAAGGGCTTTACCAAAGACATGGCCATCAACTTGCGGATGTTGCGCGAACTTCAGCCAGGAGATTTTGTCACACATATAGACCACGGTGTGGGAAAGTATTCTGGACTTGAAAAAATAAATATAAACGGGCATGTGCAGGAGTCAGTAAGACTCATTTATAAAAATAATGATATATTATATGTGAGTATCAACTCGTTGCATAAAATATCAAAATATGTAGGCAAGGATGGTACCGAACCTGTGCTGAATCGATTGGGTTCTGATGCATGGAAAAACCTCAAGGCTAAAACAAAAAAGAAAGTAAAAGATATAGCCGGCGAACTCATCAAACTTTATGCTAAACGAAGGGCGTCAACAGGTCACAGTTTTCCTCCGGACGGATACCTGCAAAACGAACTTGAGGCCAGCTTCCTTTATGAAGATACTCCTGACCAGTATAAGACAACCAACGAAGTAAAGGCAGATATGGAAAAGGATTATCCGATGGACAGGCTGATATGTGGAGATGTAGGATTCGGAAAAACCGAGATAGCACTTAGAGCAGCATTCAAGTCGGTGACGGATGGCAAGCAAGTAGCAGTGCTTGTGCCTACCACTATCCTGGCATTGCAACACTATAAGACATTCTCCGAAAGGCTCGAAGAATTTGGTGTGACCGTTGACTATATCAATAGGTTCAGAACCAACAAAGAGAAGAAAGAAATTATTGAAAAAACAAAGAACGGCAAAATAGAAATCATTATAGGCACACACAGCCTTGTTGGTAAGGAGATAGAGTTTAAAGATCTCGGGTTGCTCATAGTTGATGAAGAGCAAAAGTTCGGTGTATCTGCCAAGGAAAAACTGCGGTCATTGAAGGTCAACGTTGATACGCTCACATTAACTGCTACACCTATACCACGTACTTTGCAGTTTTCTCTGATGGGTGCAAGGGATTTTTCAGTCATCAAAACTCCGCCACCCAACCGCCAACCGATACATACCGAACGTTGGGTATGGGACGAAGAAAAAATACGCGAAGCCATCAATTATGAAAAATTACGTGGCGGTCAGGTATTTTTTGTACACAACCGTGTAAAGAGCCTCGAAGAAGTAGCTGCCGTACTCAAACGTATGTGTCCGGATGTATCGATAGGGGTGGCACACGGCCAGCTCGAACCCGAAAAACTTGAAGAAATACTAGTAGGCTTTATAGAGAAAAAATACGATGTACTAGCATGTACCAACATCATCGAAACAGGTCTGGATATACCAAATGCCAACACCATTATCATCAATAATGCTCATCAGTTTGGCCTGAGCGACCTGCACCAACTCAGAGGGCGAGTTGGCAGATCGAATAAAAAAGCATTCTGCTACCTAATGGGGCCACCATTGTCCGGTATGACCAGTGATGCACGCAAACGCATCCAAACACTCGAAGAATTTACCGACCTTGGCAGCGGATTTACCATTGCCATGCGCGACCTTGACATCCGCGGTGCAGGCAATCTGCTCGGCGCCGAACAAAGCGGATTTATAGCAGACATCGGTTTTGAGATATTTCAGAAAATACTGGATGAAGCCATTACAGAACTAAGACATGGCGAATTTAAAGAAGTCTTTGCCGGCCAACCGGAGGAAACAGCATTTGTCAGAGATGTAATAGTAGAAACCGACCAGGAAATGCTCATACCGGATGAATACGTGAGCAACGTACAAGAACGCCTTGCTCTCTATACCGAACTTGACCAACTCACCACCGAAGAAGAACTCAAAGGATTTGCAGATAGAATACTGGACCGTTTTGGAAGAATTCCACCGCAGGTGAGAGAATTGATGGAAGGCCTGAGACTGAGATGGATAGCTAAAAATTTTGGGTTTGAAAGAATCATCATCAAAGGAGGCAAATTGAGATGCTACTTCATTTCCAATCCACAATCAGCATATTACGAAACAGGTTTTTTCAAAAAACTGTTAAACAGCATACCAGAGTTTTCACTCAATTATGGAATTCAGCTAAAACAATCGAACAATGCCTTAATACTCGTTAAAGACAAAATACATACACTTGGGCAGACCAAAGATATATTGGAAAGAATGTACGCAGCTTTGCAAATGTGAATACAAAGTCCAAAACCAGAAAAAAATTTGATAAATAACCACAAGTTGGCGTATATTGTAATTGCGTTTTAACATCCAGTATTGATTGAAGGTGAACAAGCTATTATTGTTGACATTTTTTGTATTTGGCTCAGCTATATTTCAGGCTCAAGTACCTGACTGTGTACAGTGTTGTTGTGGTACCCCCATCGAAGTTGGAGTACCGGGTGGCAACTTTGAAGACCCACCGTATGCCAACCCGATTATTGTGTATTTTGCAGGGCAAATGTATAGTAGTTGGACCGTCAACTCAGGATCAATAGACCTGCTTGGACCTAATTATCTGAATTGGGCGACCGGCAATCCAAATGGTGCAACTCAGTTTATTGACCTTCATGGTAATACACCGGGATCGTTTTCCACTATACTGAATGGCTTAAATGTTGATTATGAATATACCATTGTACTTTGGTATGCCAAAAATGCTATCACACCAACCGCCAATTGCCAGATACAGGTAGCAGATGGTGCATGGCTTGACCAAACATGGACAGCTACCAACAACGGTGCAAACGGATGGCTCAGAAAATGTTTTACCTTTACGGCTCTTGCTTCTACTGCCGATCTCAAATTTACAGGTACTGGTCCGGTAGTCAATGGTGGAGTATTGCTCGATGATATCACCATGTACAGTTGCCCACCAAAGAGCATTCCAGCATTTACAGATATGCCCGATGATATCAGTGGCATTCAATGTCTCAAAGATGTTCCACCTCCGCCTATGCTTACGGTTCAGGATGATTGTGATAATAATCCAAGTATTGATTATAGTGAAAGCACCACGGGTACACCATGCAATCAGACTATAACACGTACCTGGACAGCTACGAATAGCTGTGGGGCAACATCTAGCGTAGTACAACAAGTATTTATAGAAGATAACGAAGCACCCGCATTCGTAGATGAACCGCAGGATATATACGTAGATTGTTCATTGAATATACAGGCAGAATTTAATCAATGGCTGAATGGAAATGGCGGAGCAACAGCAACTGATAATTGTGAAGGAAATGTGCTGTGGAGCTACGAATACCAAAATGAACCAGAGTTTCCATGTAGTGAGACGGAAGTGAGTTTTATAGTATCTGACAACTGTGGTAATGAAAATACCAAAACAGCTAAATTCATCGTAGAAGATACCGAGGATCCGGTCATCACCAAACAACCTGAAAACATCGAACTCATCTGTGATGCTGACCCTTATGCAAAACTCACCCAATGGCTCAACAATCATGCTAATGCCACAGTGAGTGATAATTGCAGTTCGGTCACTTGGTCCAACAATTTTGACAACAATTATACAAAAACCCTCTACACCATTCAGTTTACAGCCACTGACGAATGCGGCAATTTTACTACATTCTCTGCCACATTTAATATAAAGCCGGGTGGACAAACAGTCAATCTTCAAAAAACCACTTGCGACTCGTCACAGGCAGGTATTGATACTCTTATATATAATGTTAACGGCTGTGATTCAATTGTAATAACGACTACCTTACTTGTACTTGCAGATACGCTTAAAATATTCGGAACGACCTGTATCAAGAGTAAAGCCCTGTCAGATACTTTAATATTACAAAACAGCATGGGGTGTGACAGTATTGTCATTCACCAAATCAAGTACAACAAACCAGACACGACCATCATTGAAAACCAAAGCTGTTCAATCAATAACTTCTCCGTAGATACTTTAAGCTTGCAAGGCAAATATTGCGATAGTCTTGTGTTGATTAAAAATATTCCATTACTAAAAGATACGGTTTATTTCAGCAAAAATACTTGTGACACTACTAAAGCCGGAATTGATACAACGCAATACCTGAATCAGTATGGCTGTGACAGTATAGTTATTACAGAATTGAAATTTTCAGGTTATTTATCAAGTGAGCTCATTGTTCATCAATGTGGTGATGACCCCGATTACTTAGATACGATCATATATAAAACAGCGGAATGTGACAGTTTTGTTTTTATTAAGTACATATACCATAAGCCTGATTCTGTCAATCAGCAACAAGGCACCTGCGATCCTAAACTAACCGGGACTACACAATACAACTACAAAAACAGCCTGGGTTGCGATAGCCTGGTGTTTGTTACCAGGTATTTATTGCCTTCTGATACAGTTAAGCAGTATAAAAACACTTGTCAAAAGAGCGATGCAGGTGTTTTTGAGTTAAAATATACAAATCAGTTCGGCTGCGACAGTATTGTCATACTCACCTCTACCTTGATATTACCGGACACTACCTATGTAAGTGCCACTACTTGTGATCCAACTTTGGCAGGCATCAGCATACAGATTATCAAAACAGCGGAATGTGACAGCATTGTGATAACCAATACTTCGCTATTGCCTTCATATTTCATTAAAAAACAGAATTACTCCTGTACAGCGCAGAATATTGCTACCGATACAACCAAGTTACTATCTATCTCGGGCTGTGACAGTATCATCGTTGTAGAGACTATACCAAAGCCTCTTGATGTTTTCCAGTTAGTAAAACCCGAAAAATGCAAGGACTCAAACGATGGAAGTATTGTTATAGACTCAGTGCACAACGGACTTCCACCTTATCAATATAGTATAAATGGTATCGATTATTTTCCGGAAAATGAATTCTCAAAACTTGCACCTGGCGATTATACACTGTACATAAAAGACAATCAGGGATGTACGGCAGAAATAAAAAACCTAACAATTGACAAAGGCAGCACATTTACGGTCGAACTCGGACCCGACAAAAAAGTAAAGGAAGGAACATTGATAGATCTGATACCGGTTTATTCTGACACAGCTTATCAAATACAATGGGCACCTGCAAGCGTATTCTCTTGTATCGCTTGCAAGACCAATTCATTAATCATTAATCACGACCAGAAAATATTCCTGTATGCCGAAAATCAACATAGGTGTCAGGCATCAGACAGCATCTTACTAAGCGTAATACCAGATATCAAGGTTTATATTCCGAATGTGTTTTCACCCGATCTTGACGGTATCAACGATTATTTTACCGTTTACGGTGACCATCACCTTGTTAGCATCAAAGAGTTGAACATATATTCTAGGTGGGGCGAACACCTGTTCTCAGCAAAGAATATTGAACCCAACAATCCGTCGCTGGGGTGGAACGGTAAAACACGCGGCAAGTTACTCGACCCGGGAGTCTTTGTTTACTGGGCTGTTCTTGAGTTTGATAACGGCGAAACGGCTTTATATCGTGGAGAACTCATACTCCTGCGTTAGTAAACCTGTCCATACCGGCCATTAACCCATTTCCTGAACGACTTCTCTTACTTGAGGTACCATTCTTTTGAGCATACCTTCTATACCGGCCTTAAGGGTAAGCGTTGAAGATGGGCAGCCGCTGCAAGAACCCTGCATTATAACATAAACTACTCCGTCTTCATATTTTTTAAATTCAATATTACCACCATCGAGCCCAACTGCAGGTTTGACATAGGTATCAATGATGTTGACTATTTTCTTAACAAGCTCGGCTTCGTCACCTTCATAAGGTGTTTCCTGCTCTATTTTTGCTTGTTTTTCCATTGCTTCTGCATAGCCGTCATTGATGACTACTGCTTCGCTTTCCACATATTTTTTAATAAAATCCTTGATGCGAAGCATGATGTCGTCCCAGTTGTAGTTTATTTCTTTGGTGACGGTTACGAAATTATTATTGATATATACGCCTCTTACATAAGGCAAATCATACAGAGCAAGAGCCATTGGCGACCACTCCTGTGCGCTTTCTTTATCTTTAAAATCAGCAGTGCCGTGATAAAGCATTCTGTTGGTAACGAATTTGAGCGACTCCGGGTTAGGGGTCTGTTCAGTATATAACATTACCGGTGACTTAATCGTAGGTTCCATTTTTACTTATTTAGAATTATTCTACAAAATTACAGCAAAATTGTTCAACAACCAATCTTATCCGTACAATTCGCAGTGTACCTGTGATTTTTCATAACCGCATTTTTGCGTCAGGTATTCAGTAGCCTGATCAGACATTTGGCTCCAACCACAGATCATAAATCTCACATCCGGTCTTGTTTCGGCGTATTCTTTCAGATACACTTGGTGTATATGCCCTTTGTATCCGGGCCAGTTTTCTTGTCTGGACAGGACAACATCATATCTGAACTCGGGATGAACCGCGGCATATTCTTCAAATTCCTTTCTGTAGAGAATGTCTTCTTCTTTTCGTGTACCAAATATGAGGTGAAGTTGACGGTGAGGAATATTATGGTGAAAAATGTGATCAAGCATACTTTTAAACGGTGCTACACCTGTGCCGGTACAAAGCATTACCAGATCATAATCTAGGGGTTCTTTCAGGGTAAATATACCGTCAGGCCCCTTAAATCTGAGTAATGAACCCGGCTGTACTTCATTGAACAGATAACCTGACCCGAGCCCGCCATCAAGGTGAACAATACAAAATTCGAGCGTATTGCTACCATCAGGCCTATTGGCTATCGAATAACTTTTCCAGCGTTGTAGTCTTTTTTCTGAAACGGGCAGATCGAAGGTAACGAATTGTCCTGGTAAAAAGCCAAACCGATCTTCATCATTAAGAGTAAGGTAAAAATTTCGTATTTTATCAGTTACAGGTTTAATTTCTGTAAGTTTTGCTTCAATCCACTTAGGAGGCATTTTTATTTTCTTTTTAAAATCAGATCATCGTAACTGAAAAAATCTGTTAGGCCTTTTCCTGTAAAATATTCAGTGACATATTTTTTGTCACTTTCTGTGGCTGCAAGTATAAAATCTCCACCCCAAGCTCCGAGTGATTTTATTTCTCCTTCAAAATCATGAAAATATTCGTTTTTCATGGGTGAAGTTTTTAATATTTTTGAAATAAGCAATTCGTGCTCTGTTATCAGTTTTTTAAAATCATGCAGGTTTGTACATTTTTCAAAGGATTCGGTCAGTTCGCTAGCAGTGTCGATGTCTTTGGTTGAAAAATTCTTTAGTCTTTGAAAATCTTTAACCGCTGCTTGTGAGTTTTGTTTACGCCCCGAATAAATAAAAAAAAGATTGTTCCTGAATGATGGATAAAAAAGAGATTCTTCAACAGAAATAGCATAATCGCGTAAACTGTACAACACCGGACCATCTGCACCGGCGCAGGCTATGTCGTACCCACTACCGCCAAAGGTATCCATCAGCAGCTGGTATGGGTTGACGTCGGCCCATTCTGCAATGCAGTACACCAGTGTAGAGCTGGTACCGAGCCCCCATTTGCGGTCGAATTCGAGTTTGGTTTCTACTTTCTGACCTTTCCATTGCGAGAGAAACTCTGAATCTTGCCGGGCACACCCTTTAAGCAATTTTGTGATACGAGCAGCTATCTCTTCATCGGTTGTTTCGGTGGCTTTAAAATCATACAATGAAAAGCTTGCAGAAAACCACAGCTCATCTTTGTGGTCAAGACTGCTCCACTTTATTTCTGAAGAGCTGTTTTCGGTTACTGACATTTTCTGACCGAAGCGTACAGGGAGGGCAAGAGCAAGTGCACCTTCCAGAACGAGATATTCTGCTGTCAGTAGTAGTTTGCCGTTTGCTGAAAAATTCTTTTTGATGGTATAAAAATTTTAATCTGTAATAATCTTATGTTCTCTTTCTCTTATTTCTGTGATCAATTCTCTGACAGAGGTAAAAGAAATCACTTTATCTGAAAAATATTCAAAAGCTTGCTCTATCTCTTGTTCTGTAGCACTCAGATGATTCAATATATTCATAAGGTGCATTTTCATGTGACCTTTCTGAATACCTGTAGTCACCAACGACCGTATGGCAGCAAAATTCTGCATCAATCCGGTAGCTGCAATGATGGTCATCAACTCAGGAGCAGAAGGATGTCCGAGCATCTCTAGCGAATGTCTTGCGATGGGATGGAGTTTTGTCAATCCGCCTATGGTGCCAATGGCGAGTGGTATTTCGAGGTTGAAGCTGAAAATATTATCTTTAATGGTACATTTGCTAAGGCTCTTGTAAATACCCGAACGTGCAGCGTATGTGTGCCCAGATGCTTCAATTGCTCTGAAATCATTTCCGGTAGCTATTACGACAGCATCAATGCCGTTAAATATGCCTTTGTTATGAGTAGTAGCCCGGTAACTGTCAATTTCGGCAATACGGATAGCCGTGGCAAACCTTTCAGCAAAGCCGACAGCGTCCATTTCGAGGCATTCATCACCTAGCTCGTCGATGGTACAGCTTACTTCTGCTTTTACAAGGCATTCAGGCGTGTAGTTTGACAATATACACATAATAATATCCACTTCACGGTCGGTTTCATCAAATGCTGGATGCGTTTGAATGAATAACCGTAATGTACGGCCAAACTGTTCGAGGACAGAATTGATAAAATTGGCACCCATCGAATCACAAGTGTCGAAGTGAGTGAATAACTGGTAGTAATCTGGTTCTTTATCAGAAAGATCTTTCAATTCGATGTCAAGGATCCCACCACCACGTTTATCCATATTGGTAGTGATAGCTGAGGCTGTTATAATGAGCTCTTTTTTTAACTCCGGAAAGACGCTAATGAGTTTTTCAGTTTGACCTGACCATTTGAAGTGAACCTGTCCGATTTTTTTGGTATTGACTACGGTTGCTTTTATTCCGCCGCGGGTTGACCAATATTTTGCGGCAGCTGCAGCCGCGGCTACGACCGAACTTTCTTCTGTAACCATAGGTACACAGTAAGTTTTTCCGTTGATGAGCATATTGGGTGCCACACCGTAGGGTAGTATAAAATTGCTAATGGAGTTTTCACTGAAGGCATCAAATATGTTTTGCGTCTCGTCATCCAACCAAAAACTCCTGAGCTCTCCGGCAGCTGACTCATGGCCATTGAAAAAATTCTCTATCACCCATTGAAGCTTTTCAGCTTTTGAGCGTTTTGAGAATCCATTTATCTGCTTGTCGTCTTTCAATTTCTACGTTTATTCTTTGATGGTTAAAAAAGTGTTTGCCAGTTCAAGACCTTCAGTTTGTGCCTTCACATAACGGTAAAGTTGGTCGTAATCTTCCATAGCATGCTTCAAAAAGCCGGAAGCCTGCCCATATATGGACGCAGCATTTATATTTCGGGTCAGATAATATCCGTCAAGATAACTCCTTATGCCACCAGAAACGATAAATTCGCGACAGCGGATCATATCGGTTGAATGGCTGAGTATTTCGTTTACCATACTGACCATTTCTTCAGCAGTGTGGCCTACCAGTGACATTACTTCATGGGCTTTCTGTTTTTCAGGGTTTCGGTACAATTCAAGTTTTGAAAAATTTGTACCTCCAAAAGCCGCAAAATCTATGGCTGCAAGTGGAAGTTTCACCAATGCTTCGAGACTCTTTTTGCCCATTCCCTGGCCTACTTCCTTGACGATGATGTTGAGCTTGCTCTTTTCAAGCAGTTTTTCGATTGTTTCAATTGGCCTTTGTGTGTACAAGTTGCCTTCAGGTTGTGACCATTCCTGTAGCGGATTGACATGCACTATAAGCCCGTCTGCCTTTAGCAAATCTACAAGCCTGATTATTTCATCAACTTTGTTGTTTATGAGTAGCTCTTCTATCTGTGCCACACCAAGATTGGCATAAAATGGTCTGTCACCCAGATATTTTCTTACATCGAAGTCTTTAAGATAAGTGTGGTCAGTAAGTAATTGCCGGCATGACCCAAGCCCGAATCCCAGTCCGAAATCATTACATACACGTGCCAGATTTTCATTTATTTTTCCGGCCATTTTATTACCACCGGTCATACTCGATATCCACATCGGGTAACGAAACGTTTTGCCAAGTAACTGTGTCTGTGGGTAAATATCCTTGTCAGAGAAACCTGCAAGCAAGGGTTCATAGTAAAATCTGCCATCAGCACGTAAGACATCCACCTGCGACCTAAATGCAAGATCGATGTGATCCTGTTTGCGTGATTCAGCCGTCGGATCAGAAGCAATAATATTTTTATCTTGTAGGTTTTCTGCCATGCTTTTGAAAAATCTGTGTAAAAATAAGCCATTAATAGCTTTTATCCGACAACAATATGATGCAATAAGGCTTTATTGGATAAAATTACCGCTTAGGTAGCTTATTTTTGCCATTAATTAAGAAATGACAATGCGAGATCAACACCTATTAACGCTAGAATCTTACACCATCAATGATATAGCATCCATTATTGATCGTGAATGTGAAATAAAGCTAAGCGAAGAAGCAATTGAGGCTGTACAAAAATGTCATAACTTCCTGCAGAGTAAAATATCCAGTGGCAATCAGGCTTTTTATGGTATCAACACAGGCTTTGGTTCATTGTGTAACCATGTCATTGGCAAGGACCAACTGCGCGACCTTCAAAAAAATCTGGTATTGTCACATGCATGTGGCACGGGTGATTCAGTTCCTGCCAACGTTGTAAAAATAATCCTGTTGCTAAAGATAAGGAGCCTTGCCTACGGACATTCGGGTGTATCAAAGGAAGTTATTGACAGGCTTATATTTTTCTATAACCATGATATACTGCCGGTTATTTTTCAACAGGGTTCATTGGGTGCATCCGGTGATCTGGCACCTTTGGCACATCTGAGTTTACCGCTTATAGGAGAAGGGAATGTCATATATCAAGGGAAAATCAGACCGACCGAAGAAGTATTGGCAATGTTTGGCTTAAATCCACTCGATTTGGGTGCAAAAGAAGGGTTGGCATTGCTGAATGGAACTCAATTTTCTACCGGCTATGGTGTATATGCTATCATAGAAGCTCAGGAAATTATGCGATGGGCCAACTGTGTCGGTGCAATGTCAGCCGAAGCATTCCTTTGCTCTGCTACACCTTGGGACGACAAACTACATAAAATCAGAAACCAGCCCGGGCAGCAAACAGTAGCAGGGCAAATAAGAAAATGGCTCGAAGGTAGCCCACTGCTGGAGACCGACCGTGTGGCGGTGCAGGATCCTTATGCCTTCAGGTGCATACCACAGGTACATGGCGCTACTTATGACACCATACAGTATGTGATGAGTGTACTTGAGAATGAAGTAAATGCAGTGACTGATAATCCGAACATATTCGTAGAAGAAGATCAGATATTGTCGGGTGGCAATTTCCATGCACAACCTATAGCGCTTGTGCTAGACTTTCTTGCCATATCATTATCCGAGTTAGGCAGCATTTCTGAGAGAAGAACCTACCAGCTCATTTCTGGTCTGAGGAATCTGCCGGTTTTTCTTGTCAAAAATGCCGGACTCAACTCCGGGTTTATGATTCCGCAATATACAGCTGCATCTATTGTCAGCCAAAATAAACAACTTTGCACTCCAGCATCAGTTGATTCTATTGTTTCGTCCAATGGGCAGGAAGACCATGTAAGTATGGCGGCCAATGCAGCTACCAAACTCTATCGCATAGTAGAAAATATATGGACCATACTGGCTATCGAATGGCTTAATGCATGTCAGGCAATTGAGTTCAGACGGCCGGCACGTAGCTCAGAGGCACTTGAATATTTGCATGATTTGTTCCGAGAGCAGGTGAGTAGGATGGATAATGACAGACAATTGAGTAAAGATATAGAAGCTACAAGGATATTCCTGAAAGAACACAGCCATCAGGTATGAGGTCTGTAGTTGTTATTTGCCTTTTGGTATGGTTAAAATGTGTATCATTTGCCCAAAAAACAGACAATATTGCCATAACACCACAGCTTGTGTACGGTAAAATGCTCAAACATTCGCCAAAAATATTGTTTCGGGTACCTGATTATTCTGTAGGTGTGGCAGCCAATGTTGTTTACCGTACGTATGGCAGCCAATACTGGAACAGCTGGCAAAAGTACCCTGAGTTGGGTGTCAGCTTTGGGTATTTTCACCTAGGTGACGATCATATCTTGGGTAGTGCATTTTCATTATTGCCTAATATTTCACTCAAGCTTGGCGGAGCAGACAAAACCCAGTTTAGGTTTTTGGTTGGAACAGGTGTGGCATACCTGACAAAAAAATTTGACTACACAGACAATCCGCTCCAAACAGCCATTGGTTCGCACATTAACAACATTACGGTGTTGCAGTTTAACTGGCACAGAAGAATTTCAAATGAAGTAAAAATGTTGGGAGGCTTTGGACTAACACATTTTTCGAATGGTTCATCAAAGTTACCCAATCTGGGAATTAATCTTGTGACCGCTCAGCTCGGTCTCCAGTGGACACCTAATGTAGTAGTACCTTCAGAATATGAAGTAAGCGATGTCGATCCAGACCCGACACACAGGTTCGGACTTTCGTTGCATGGAGGTCTTGCATTTGTCGAACAATCATTGCCGGGAGGTCCGAAATATCCTGTTTATATAGCGTCGCTCGGTGGAATATACAGACTATCAAAAGCCAATCAGTTGTTACTCGGAACGGAGATAGAATACCACAGTGCTGATTATTACTTTTTACTGCGTTCTACGGAAGCATCTTCAGAAAAAATAGCTTCACAGGCAGCTACCCGCCATCTAGTATTTGTAGCTGAAGAATTTTTCTTTTGGCCTTTTAGTATTATGTTGCAGGCAGGTACCTACCTAGATACCGATTTTGACTACCGTTTCGGGAAGATTTTTACAAAACTCACGTCGAGGTATTATTTCCCTGAGATGTATAAAACAAGAGTTCGGTTCTATGGTGGTGTGCAGCTTAAGGCGCATAAGTTTGCAGCAGAATATATTTCATTCGGGGTCGGTGCGATGTTATAATTATATTAATGTTGGTATGTAGTGAGTTACTTTTTGTTATATATTCGTATTAATAAAAAGAATTGAAATGAAAAATTTATCAGTATTAGCATTAATATTCCTTACGTCGGTTTCCAATCTTTCATGTCAGAGCTGGAAAAAGTGGAACATGTATTCAATTGAAGATGATAAAAAATTAGGACTGTCGGTATCGCAGGAGATTGCCTCTAAGCCAAACGAATATCCGTTATTGCCCGAGCAGGGCAATGAAGAAGTTTACAGATTTATTCGAGGAATAAAAGATAACATTCTTAATTCGGGTCGTGTCAAAAACAAGAAAAATTTCGCCTGGGAAGTGAAAATAATCAAAGACGACAAGGTATTGAATGCATTTTGCACTCCGGGAGGATATATTTATGTTTACACAGGCCTTATAAAATATCTTGATACCGAAGATCAGCTAGCTGGTGTACTCGGACACGAAATAGCACACGCTGATATGCGGCACTCTACCAGACAGCTCACCAAGGTTATGCCTTTGGCAGTAGTAGGTGAAGTATTGGCTGGCAATAATAAGAATAAAGCCGCCATTGCAAACATTACTACCACACTAGCATCGTTGAGCTTTAGTCGTGACCACGAAAAAGAAGCAGACAAGTACAGTGTATATTATCTGTGCAATAGTGGTTATGACGGGGCTGGTGCAGCAGGTTTTTTTAAAAAAATAAAAGGAAAAAATTCTACGCCACAATTTTTAAGTACACACCCTGACCCAGGCAATCGTGTAAAGGCGATTGAAGAACAGGCAGCAAAACTACACTGTTCAAACTATTCTGATAAACCACAAACTAACTATCAAAGAATCAAATCATTGCTTTAGGATTCAGGTATATTGGCGTAAAATTGTATCGGATATGGAATTTCAATTCCATTTTCTTTGAATAATCTTTTGATTTCGAACCTGAGTTCACTTTTGATGTCTTCGAAGTTCAATACATCCGTTGACCATGCCATCAGGATGAAATCGTGGGCATATTGGCCAAAGTCATTAAATACAACAGACGGCTCGGGATACTTTTGTATTCTTGGATCGGGTAAGATAGCTTTCAGAAGTATGGTTCTGACAAGTTCGGGATCAGCAGAAAACGGTACCGGAACTTTTACCTCCAGTCTTGCCAGATTATTAAAGTGAGTCCAGTTGATAACATTGTCAGATGTAAGTTTGGAGTTGGGTACTATCATAGTCAGGTTGCCACGTGTCTCTATCTTGGAAGTCCGAATACCTATGTGTCTTACCGTGCCTACAGTATTATTTATATTGACTACATCGCCTATGTCTATGCTTCGTTCGGTGAGTAGTGTGATACCTGAAAAGAAATCATTAAAAGTCTGTTGTAATCCAAGTCCGACACCTACCAGCAGTGCTGCTGCACCACCAAGTATAAGGCTCATCTGTACATCAATAACATGTAATGCAAAAAAGAATGCTACAAGATAGATGATGTACGACATTAGCTGGTTGACTGCATATTGAGCGCCCCGTTCTATTTTGTTTCTTGCATAGTAGGGTTGGAGTAAAATATTGGTCAAAAACCAGGCTAACAAACGTGAGCCGAACAGAATGATAATTACGATCAAGATGGATGAAATCTTGAGTGAAAAACCTTTGATGGTGACCAAGGGTTTATCTATTTCAAAAAAATTGACCAGAATGAGTGCTGCTATCAGATACACAAGCCATTGAATGATGTGAGCCTGATTTTTTTCAACTGTATCTCCGCCTGGGGTAGTAACCCTTAATTCTTCGTCTTGGTTTTTATTTTTTATTTTATTAATGATGTTGTCTAATATCCTTGCAAGCCTGATGACAAGTATAGCCTGGAGAATGTTTGAGACTTTAATGGTAATATAGTCTGAAGAATAAAGAACAGCATCAAGATGCAGACTCCAAAGTGCTGCAAGTATGAAAATGAGACTGAGTACTACAAATGTGGCTGACTTAATTTTTGATTTGCCCGCATTACCTACGTCATAAATTTTAAAAAACCGGGGTAGTAACCTACGCATTACAAAACGCAGCATGAATATAAAAGCTATAAAAATGGCAGTGAACAAAAGCAAGTCCTGCAAAGAAAGCTTATAGCCATCAGTAGAAAATAAGTGTGTATCAAGTATTTTTTTGAGAAAATCCATCGTGATGAATTTAATTTGACCACAAAAGTATATCAATTATTAAACTTCTCATGAAACAATCACAGTACAAGAAATATTTAGCAACTTTGTGCTAAAATTTGATATTCCATTGCTGAACAAGCTTTTTTGTATAAGAATTACGTGTATTATAATCCTTTATGTTGCAGATTCAACTCTTGTTGTTAATGCCCAGAATGTTGCAATCGAAAAACTTGGCGAAACTGTCAATACAGATATCTATCAGGAAATTTCTCCGGTTCTGAGCCCTGATGGTTCTATATTATACTTTACAAGATCAGGCTCACCCGACTTTGAAAAATACTTGGAGCTAAATGATCGAAACCTCTATGAAACCAATCCTGAAACCAGATACATGGAGTTATTGGCCGACATCTACCGACAGTTGGGAGACAATGAAGTGCGCAACCCTCACAGGTCATCCTTCAACCAGGATGTATGGATAGCCACATCAGCCGATGGGAAGAAATTTGATAAAGTCTATCATCCCGGGCCACCACTCAATAATGCATTGCCCAACAGCATCAGTTCGCTCACTCCTGTTAATAACCGTTTCGTTATCATCAACCAGTTTCCAAAAGGTGGTGGAATGCTCAAGGGTTTTTCGACCATAGACAAAAAAAATGATACCGAGTGGTACTACCCCAAACCATTGTATATAGATAATTACTTCAACAACAGTGATATTGTAAGCTTTACGATGAGCGCAGATGGAAAGGTAGCTGTGTTGTCTCTTAAGCGTGATGATTCTTTGGGTGAGAATGATCTGTATATCTGTCAGCATATTAAAGATAGCCTGTGGTCGGAACCCGTTAATTTGAAGGCCGTAAATTCTGCTGCCAATGAAATATCACCATACCTCACAGAAGATGGGCGAACCTTGTTTTTTGCCAGCAGCAGACCCGGTGGCTATGGCGGACTCGATATATATATGGCTACCAAACCCGACACTGATTGGGAGCAATGGACTACACCCAAACCATTGCATGAAAACATCAATTCTGCTAAAGATGATTTTCAGCCACATTATAATTCCTCTACCGGCTATCTTTATTTTTCAACTCGCAGAGCAGGTTCATCCGACATTTACAGGGCAAAAATTGGCGACCAGAACCCTGTAAAAATTAACATTTTTGGAAAAGTTATTGATTCCAAAACATTGAGACCAGTAAGATCTTCAGTTTACATCGGTAATGAATCAGAAGATAATTATCGTAAAATGTTCGAAACAAGCACCGGTGAATTTACCACAGTAGCTGGTAAAAATGACAAAATAAAAATTTTTCTGTTTAACGAAAACTATCTCTCACAACCCTATATCATTGATGTATCAGCTTTGCAAATCGGTTATTCAAATTCTGTTGAAATCAATTTCTACATCGACCCGAAGGTAGTGGACGGCCGTATTAGTATGAATCCGATTTATTTTGTGCAATCAAAACCCGAAATTCTCCAAAAATCAAAGCCAGAACTCGAAAAACTTGCAGAATTATTGCGGAATAATAGTTCTCTTTGCATCAGAATAGAAGGACATACGGATAATCTCGGTAAAGTAGAAGACTTGCTCAAGTTGTCACAAGAAAGAGCTGAGTCTGTAAAGAGCTTTTTAATACAGTCCGGTATTGATGGAGCAAGGTTAACGACCAAAGGTTATGGTGCATCACAGCCGGTCAATGATAATGCATCTGTCGAACTCCGGGAAAAAAACCGTCGTGTCGAATTTATCATTACAAAAATCTAATCTGAATGAAAACAATATCGAGCCTTGTATCATGGTTTTTTCATCCTTTGTTTTTGCTAACATACGCTATGATTCTGCTGATGTTGATTGACCCTTATTTGTTCGGCATACAACAGTTTTCAGACGGAATAAAATTTGTGCTACCTGTGTTAATATCGACGGTCATTATACCGGCATTCGCCATCATGATGATGAAACAGCTTGGTATGGTCAAATCAATAGAGCTTGACGATAAAATGGACCGTACTGGCCCGTTTATAGTTACCGGTATATTCTACCTGTGGTTATTTAAAAATCTTTATACCAACAATACCCTACCAGATCTGGTTACCTGTTTTACGCTTGGCTCCACCATTACGCTTTTCGTATGCTTTATCATTAATATTATTACAAAGATAAGCATTCACGCGGCAGCCGTTTCGGGTTTTGCCGTTATGGTCTCGATCATGTGCTTTCATTACTTTGACTCCGGCCGTACCATCAATATAGGCCAGGTGATGCTGCCTCTGCCATTGATACTCTTTGTGGTAGTAATACTGACAGGATTGGTCGGTACAGCCAGGCTGTATCTCAGAGCACACAGTTTAGCACAGGTTATGTCAGGGTATATTGTGGGCCTTATTTCAATGCTTTTCGCTGTCTGGTACATTCTTTAATGCTGTATTATCAGCTTGGTCGAATACAAGGTATCGTCTGTTTCAATCATAAGTATGTACATGCCGGACGGTAGAGATGAAGTATTTATCAATATTTTATCAGAGATAGTGTACTTGTGTAAATTCTCTTGCTGCCGCCTTCCCATCACATCTGTGATAGAAATATTCCGAACTTGTATATTCTTTAATTGTATATTCAGTTTAGCATCTGCCGGTAACGGGAAAATCGACAAACCAGCATGATCTACATTGTTGACTGAAGTGAGAATACTTACAGTATCACTCACAACACAATCATTGGCATCTTTAACAGACACCAGATAATTGCCCATACTAAGATTGGTAAAATTCAAAGTTTCAGAAAAATTTACTCCGTCAATACTGGCCAGGAATGGCGGAACACCACCGCTTATACTAAGCGTGAGATTGTATCCGGCCTTGATGATGTCAAGTATCAGGCTATCCGGTTCTGTAACAGTAACTGTTCCGTCAATAATTGTATTTGTAAGATCTTTGACCTGGTAATCGTAGCTGCCTGCCGCAAGGTCTGTAAATGTGTTGTCAGATATAAATATTGAACCATTGAGGCTGTATTCATAGGGTGGAATACCATTTTCGGCATGAATGGTTATAGTACCATCCTTTTCACCATGACATTCAATATGATTAGCATTGCCTTCGGCCTTAAGTGCTTTGAATATTACAATATTGAACTGCTGTTCTGGCTTCCAATTGCCGTTTATATCCAGCACATAAAAGCCAAATCCGTCAAGTCCGTCATCAAAAGAAGTATTTTTATAACTAATCAGTTTATTATTAATATCCGTTTGGGTAAACCAGTCACCAATTTTTAATACATTCAGACCTTTTCTCAGCTGCCCGTTTTGAGTAGTTTTTGTAATGAAATACCTGATATTGGCAGGAGTCAGGCTTGTATCCACAGTTTGGAGATAACTTTGGTCAATCTTTGAAGACGTATTTTCAAGTAAGTAGAGGGTATTATTGTTTGTCAGCAATGGAGTTTTTGTAGTGGAATCAATTGTACACGCACGAATGTTCCATGACTGAAGCTGCCCACCATCTTGCGGGTAATTATCAGAAATTTTCAGAGTCCAGGTACCCGAGACACCGTTCCCTTCGTATTCGCTTAAAGCACCAACAGATGGTTTTACAAGACCGGATACAGCAGGACTGGCAGCATTGCAGCTGATCGGCACGCCTTTATCTGAAAAAACAGCATCAACATCCTGTGCCCCCGGACATACATTGCCCAGCAGAGTAATGGTTTTGTTGTTTGGTGAAAGCAGGTCTAGTTTTAAATCAACCAGGTATGTGTGTTGAGCTTTTACGCTTACACTTAGTTCTGAGATATTGAAACTGTCCGTAATGTGTATGGTTGAATTGCCGTCAAAAACCTTATTATCAGGAATGATAACCGGAGTTTTTTGGACATATTCATTACAAATCTGATTGATGGTCTGGAATGCCCTGATATCTGAATCGGACCCATCGCCGCATTCGTTCTTAGCATTCACTTTCCAGAAATAGACTGTGTGAAATTCAAGACCCTGTACGCTTATGTTCGTATTTTTGGTATCAGATTCAAATATTTTATCAGTAAAAGCATAATCTTTTGCTACAACGACATGGTAAGTCTTCGTTCCTGGAACGGCATCCCAGCTCAGTTGTGGTTTTACAGATATATTCTTGCTGTCAGCGGCTACATTCTGTAAGACTACTTTACCAGGTGCACCTTTGCTTATCAGAAAAGAGTATTTTACTGTTTTTAATAAAGTATTCGATTTGATGTTTATGAATATACTGTAGCTTCCTTCCTGCAATTGTGTAAGATTGCCAAGTGTAATAGCAACATTTGCCGGCAGAGTCGTGGTTTGTGGTGAAATATTTGCTGTTACACCAGCAGGTAAACTATCAACCGTAATACTTATTTCTTCATTAAAGCCGGCCAAAGGCTCAATAGTGGCCAAAATGCTTATTTCTGACTCGGTATCGGTACAGATTATAGTATTATTTTGATCAAGACCGATATAAACTGAAGGAGAATTTGGTTGTGAAATGGTGAAATTGGTATTGGAGATATCAAAAAACACATTTCCATATCCCTTTACTTTTATTCTGTTTTTGGTTCCCGGATAATTTGGTACCTGCACTGTGTAATTTCCGGTATTAGGTACATTTGATGCAAGAAGGTACGGATAGGTATATCCACCATCAACGGACAGATAAATATCGACGGCAAAGCAATTGACAGGTACTTGGTCAGTACCGGCTACATCCCAGGTTATATTTTCTGTATTGCCAATCGTCCACACCAAAGCAGTATTCGGTTTCGTTACCAAAAATGGGCCTGAGCTTCCATCTACTTTTATGCTCATCTCATCGGTACCAAAACATCCTCCACCATTATGATTGTCTCTGACAGTTACAGTGAAGTCCAGATTTCTTGCTACAGCAGGCAGTACCTCCCATTTGCTTGTACTGTTGTTGATAATAGTTGTAATCTGAGGAAATACCCTTGTAGGGCTTGCAGTTGGGTAAAACGAACGGAAAGAAGGTCCGTTTGAATAAGTGCTCAGAGGCGGATGAATGACCAGTTCGTTGTTCATTTGCTCCCAGCAATATGTAAGAGAATCACCATCGGCATCTGAAGCAGTGGCTGTAAGCTCAAAAGCTGTACTTTTTGGTATTATTTTATCACCACCGGCACTTACAGTAGGTGCAGTATTGTTTAAGTTGGTTTTTACAGGGCAAACACTACCAAATCCTTTGGTAATATAAGTTGATATCTGGCTGAGACTAATAGAATGGAAATAAGCATCAGAATTAAACTGAACATTTGGGTCACACACTCCTGCATAACCCATGATGGTAGTACCCGATCCAGGCTCAAAAGCTGTCTCAACAGCAATATTGCCACCGCAAGCATTGTTAAATGTATGATAAGCATTAAACTGATGACCCATCTCATGACATACATAGTCAATGTCAAAAGGGTCACCAACGGGTGCTGACGAACCGGTTACTCCCTGTGCTTTGAATCCACTATTGCAAACCGACTGGAGTGAAGCAATGCCGCCACCACCGGTACTGAATACGTGTCCTATATCATAATTATTTTCACCGATGAGGTTATCAACAGTCTGTTGGTTTTGGTCGAGCATTGCACCACCATTATTATTTGAATAAGGATCGGTCTGTCCATTCAGGAATACCAGTTTGTCGTTATCTGGTATGATCTCGAAGCTTACTGCAAGGTCTCGCTCATATACTCCACTTACGCGGGTCATGGTAGTGTTCATGGCAGACAATACCTTAGCTATAGTACCTCCATGAAAGGCAGCATACTCGCCGGTACAAGCAAGGGCCAGACGATATTTTCTGAATGTACAATCTGGTTTTTGAGCGTGGTAGGCATCTACTTGACTGTAAGGCCTGCCTGTATTTGCATGTGATAATGTACATTCAAACCCATTTTTTCCGTCTATAGAATAATCAACTTTATTGTAAACAATATAGTCAGATGATGTGGCATCAGTCAATGGGTCTATGAAAATATTGCCGTATTTGGGTGAAATTATCATTCCGTGAAAACCATCTTCTCCTATACTACACTTGACCAGTGAAAATGCATCTCCAATACCATAGCCCGTGAATGACTGGATACCGGGATATTTTTTAAGCAAACCTGGATGAAATAAGGCTGTTTGATGAAGGCTTACAGTGTAGTATTTTCCATCTGGCAATGGCAGCGATATTATTTTTGATTCGCCATCATTTTTGCTGTCACCAGATAATTTTAGCATACTTATTTCATTCAGAAATTGTTTGTCGAGTGAAAAAATTGCTGCCTTTTCGACTGTGGCAACAGTTTTTCCTACATTGGTAATTGTTTGCGAATTCTTAATTTGTTTCCATTGGGCTTCGGCATTTGTTATTGAAATGAGAGCAATAAAGCAGTATAGAAGCGTTTTTTTGATTCCCGTCATGGCTGTTGAAATATTAATTGTTTTGTTTGATCAAATCTCAAAAGTAAGCCCTTATCATCAGCTTAATGCTGAAACCTTCATAAAATTATTATTGATGCTATAAAAATCATTAATAACACAATGTTTGCATTTACGAACATCGGCTCATATCATTAGTTGTGTTAATTTTACGCCTGAAATTAAAAAAGAGAAATGAATAAACTGCAGGACATTATTGAAAGTGCATGGCAAGACCGCACTTTGCTTTCACAACCCGACACCATTTCATCAATAGAACAGGTAATAGAGTTGCTTGATAAGGGAAAAAAAAGAATTGCCGAAAAAACCGATTCAAAAGGCTGGGTCGTGAATGAATGGATAAAAAAAGCGGTGTTACTATATTTTCCTATTCGTAAAATGGAAACCTTTGAAGCCGGACCAATGGAATTTCATGACAAAATTCCACTTAAAAAGGACTATGCAGCTCAAGGTGTAAGGGTAGTGCCACATGCCATTGCACGTTATGGTGCTCATCTCGAATCTGGTGTTATAATGATGCCCTCTTATGTCAATATTGGTGCATACGTGGGTACCGGTACTATGGTTGACACTTGGGCTACAGTAGGCTCTTGTGCTCAGATAGGGCGCAATGTACACCTGAGTGGCGGCGTAGGCATAGGAGGCGTGCTCGAGCCTGTCCAGGCTTCACCTGTTATTATTGAAGATGGTTGTTTTATTGGCTCCAGATGCATTGTTGTAGAAGGTGTGCTGATAGAAAAGGAAGCAGTGCTCGGTGCCAATGTAGTACTGACAGCTTCCACCCACGTTATCGATGTAACAGGAAGCGAACCCGTTGTTTTTAAAGGAATAGTACCGGAGCGCTCAGTAGTTATTCCGGGCTCGTACCCTAAAACTTTTCCTGCAGGTACCTACCACGTACCCTGTGCATTAATCATTGGCCAACGGAAACCTTCTACCGACTTGAAAACTTCACTCAATGACGTATTAAGAGAATACAATGTGGCAGTTTAAATAAGACAAAGTGCCGACAACACAACATAGCCTAGGTAGATTTCTCATTATTCAGACAGCATCCATTGGAGATGTCATTCTGGCGACGCCTGTTGCTGAAAAACTGCACTCGTTTTATCCGCATGCATCCATTGACATGCTTGTGAAAAAAGGTAATGAACCATTGTTTGATCGTCATCCTTTTATACGCAAGATTTTAGTCTGGGACAAAAGGAGAGCGAAATACCAAAATCTGCTCAAACTAATTAAAATAATAAGGTCTGAACAATATGATTGTGTAATCAATATACAGCGTTTTGCTTCATCCGGTTTTATTACTGCATTATCAGGAGCGCCTCTGAAATTAGGCTTTGATAAAAATCCACTTTCGGTATTGTTTAATGTAAGAATCAAACACCAGATCGGCACTGGTTCAAAACACGAGATAGAACGTAACCTCCAACTGATAGAAAGTATAACAGACCGTTCAAACAAAATGCCAAGACTTTATCCGGACAGTAGTGTGTATGCATCTGTCTTAACCTACAAACAGATGCCTTATATTACCATTTCACCTGCATCTCTTTGGTTCACCAAACAATTTCCAGAGGAAAGGTGGGCCGAATTTGTCGGGCAGCTCAACAGTAATGTGGTGGTATATTTTCTCGGGGCTCCGGCTGATACAGCATTATGTGACAGAATTATTGCTGCTGCAAGCCATCAGCTATCGGTCAATCTTGCCGGCAGATTAAGTTTGCTACAATCAGCTGCTTTGATGAAAGATGCCATTATGAACTATGTCAACGATTCGGCACCAATGCATTTGTGCTCTGCAGTTAATGCACCAACCACTGCTGTTTATTGTTCTACCATTCCAGAGTTTGGTTTTGGTCCGTTGGCAGATGACTCAGTGGTTGTACAGGTTGAAAGTGGGCTTTATTGCAGGCCTTGTGGTCTCCATGGTTACCAAGCATGCCCCGAAAAACACTTCAAGTGTGCTTATGATACAGATATCAGCTTATTGATAAACCGTATTTCAGACAAATTTAATCAGACAGATTAAATAAACTGCTATACTGACATTAATTATGTTATAAATTACGTTTATTGTAAACATTTTTTCAAATTTACTTTTTCATAAAATTAAAAACATCACCATGCGCTTCATCGTTCTAGTCTTTGCCTTAGTTTTGCTCTCTTGTTCGACCTCCAAAAAAGCTACTCAAGCTATTATTCCGGACGAAATAGTTAATCTGGATAATCTAGAAGTCGTACCGGAAGACCAAGAAGAAGCAGTAGCTGCAGAAGACAGCACGATTGAGCCATTACCGGAATATAAGCCCTCCTATTCGCGAGAAATAGACTTACTACACACCAAACTTGAAGTGTCATTTGACTGGGCCAAAGAACAGGTTTTAGGAAAGGCTGCGTTAGTATTCAAACCCTATGGATATGATATCAACAGATTCAGACTTGATGCTAAGAATTTTATTATCAATTCAGTAAAAATTGGCAATACGAACTTGACCTACAATTATGATGATACCAATCTTTACATCAATCTTGACAAGACATATACGCCTAACGATGAAGTGACTATAGTGATAGACTATATAGCTCGCCCAAGCGAATTTCCGGCAGGATCAAGTGCTGCCATTACTTCAGAGAAAGGGTTATTTTTTATTGATCCAAAAAACGAAGATCCGGATAAACCAACCCAGATATGGACACAGGGCGAAGCAGAAAACAACAGTAGGTGGTTCCCTACCATTGACCGACCAAATGAAAGGTGTACTCAGGAACTTTACATAACAGTAGATAAAAAATACAAAACCCTTTCAAACGGTCTGTTGGTTAGCAGCAAGGTAAATACGGACGGTACCCGAACCGATTACTGGAAGATGGACCTCCCGCATGCACCATATCTTTTTATGATGGCGATAGGAGAATACGCAGTAGTAAAAGACCAGTGGAAAGATATACCGTTGGAATATTACACAGAGCCGGAATATGAAAAAGATGCAAAACTCATTTACAATCATACACCCGAAATGCTTGAATTCTTCTCCAATACTTTCGGGCTTAAATATCCGTGGCCTAAACTATCCCAAATAGTGGTTCGTGACTATGTCAGCGGTGCAATGGAAAATACCACAGCTATCATTTACGGAGAATTTATACAACGCCACGCTGACGAGCTCGAAGAAAATCCGAATGATTATATCCTGGCACACGAGATATCGCACCATTGGTTTGGCGATTATGTTACATGCGAAAGCTGGGCCAATCTCACACTCAACGAAGGTTTTGCCAACTACTCAGAATATCTGTGGTTTGAGCATAAGTACGGAAAAGATGAAGCCGAACTGCACCGCCTGAATGAACTGGACGGTTATATGGCGAGTGCCCAATACAATGTCCATCCATTGATACATTACCACTACAATGAAAAGACCGACATGTTTGATGCACACAGCTACAACAAAGGCGGACTCGTACTACACATGTTGCGAAATATGCTCGGAGATAAGGTATTCTTTAAAGCACTTAAAAATTATCTTGCCAAAAATGCCTTTACAGCAGTAGAAGTACATAATCTCCGAATGGCATTTGAAGATGCTTCCGGGCAAGACCTTAATTGGTTTTTCGACCAATGGTATAACGCCTCGGGTCACCCAAAACTGGAATATTATAAGTCTTATGATGAAACAAGCGAAGAGGTGGTGATAGATGTAATACAGACACAGAGCCAAGCCGACGTACCGAAAGTATTTCGCTTCCCGCTTGCAGTATATATTACAGACCAGTCAGGCAACAAAGTAAAATACGAACGCTGGGTAAATGAAAGAAACCAACAATACAGGTTCAAGGTACCGGCCAAACCATTACTCGTAGAAATAGACCCAGAAAAAATAATTCTATGCGAGCGTACAGATTATGGTGAAGATACCATACTCACCCACCTGTATAATCCGACTTCTCCGGCACTGGCACGGTATGATGCTATCGACAAAATCGCACAGGCTATTGACGGTGGCCAGGACGAATACAGGACAGTGATGGGCATAGCCATTAATGATCCACTGGAGGCAATAAGAGCGGCAGCTGTTGTAAGATGCGACCCAAACCAAGCCGGCATCATGGATAAAATAAAAGCACTTGCCAACAACGACCCAAAAGAGGAAGTAAGGAGTGCAGCAACCTCATTTATTGGCGAAAACAATCCTGAACTTTTCAGATCAATGGCAAATGAACTTTTGACTAAAGGGACAGAAGCACAAAAAGCAAGAATGTTATTGCTTGTACATCAGTTTTTACCAGAAAAAGCGATGGAATATGCAGAAAAATTTGAGAAAAATGCAAGTGAAGCCATGTTGACATCTTTGGCAAAGTTATATGCAGATGCAGGAAAAACCGAAAAACTTAGTATTATCGAAAACGGAATGTCAAAACTCGATGACTATACCCTTATCTCTTATACAGGCAACTATGCTACCTTGCTTGCAAAATCGGATGCTGCAAAAGCACGTACCGGATTTGATAAATTGTATGCCCAGGGTATGAATGCCGAATCCAAAATCAAGAGATTTGCTGCTGTTTTGGGCTTTTTCCAGGTGTATGTGCTGGATGCAATGGCCAAACAAGAACTCGAACCTACTGGCTTTAACATTGACATGGACTACATCAAGTCAAAGATGGGCGAAATGATTAGCAACGAAAAAGACCCTGAACTTCAAAATGCCTACAAACGGTTTAAGCTTGAATAATTTGCTGCAGGATGATTTTATGCTTTTCTTAACGCATACCTGCTTGATTGATAAGTAAAACAAGTTTAAATTGCCCGGTTCAAGGAATATTAAAGTGCAACATTAGGTAGATTTTGTGGTTTAATACTTTGGCTTAAAGTGATTTTAATATGGCAGAATTTAATGACAATTATACCTTACTGATTCAGAAACTGGATCATTTTATCAGAAAATTCTATACGAATCAGCTTCTGAAGGGCACACTGTACAGTGCAGGTGTGGTGCTTGGTTTGTTTCTATTAATTAATTTGCTTGAGTACAATTTCTATTTTCATACTACTGCCCGTAAGCTTGTATTTTTTTTATTTATCCTTATTTCAATAGCAGCCATAAGCAAATGGGTTGTGTTGCCGGCTATGCATTATTTCCGCCTTGGTAATATCATCAATCACGAGCAAGCTGCCGACATCATTGGCAATCATTTCACAGATGTGAAAGACAAATTGCTCAATATACTCCAGTTAAAAAAACAATCGTATAATGCTGTCGAAACTGCACTTATCAATGCATCTATTAATCAAAAGTCTGAAGAAATAAAACCTGTCCCTTTTAAGGCAGCTATCGACCTAAAGGAAAACAAAAAATACCTCAAATACGCTTTACCGCCACTACTCCTTTTACTGGGTGTCATGCTTTTTGATTCAAGTATCATCAGAGATAGTACCTACAGGCTTATCAATAACAATAAAGAATTCGTAAAACCGGCTCCTTTTGCTTTTATACTTAAAAATGATCAGCTCAAAGTTGGCCAGAATGAAGACTACGCACTACAGATTACTACTCAAGGCTCTGTTATACCGAATGAAGTGTTCGTAGAAATAGGTGGTCATGAATACAGACTTAAGAAAGAAGCACACAATGTATTCAGCTACGTGTTCAGCAATTGTCAGAAAGATACCGAGTTTAGGCTGTTGTCAGGTGATGTTTCGTCTGCTACATATCAACTTAGCGTTTTGCTCAAACCCAATATTAAAAGTTTTGTCGTAACGCTCAATTATCCTGACTATACTGGCAGACAGGATGAAACGGTTACTAATGTAGGCGATGTGTTGGTACCGGCAGGTACAAAAATACTTTGGAATTTTAGTACAGACAATACAAGTAGGCTTAGCTATAAATTTGGAAATGAATCAAAAACTGTAGCTGCAACCAAACGTGGCGAGTCAGAATATAGTTTTAGCCTGCGGGCAATGAACAACATGCCTTATACTGTTTTCTTTAGGAATGAATTATTGCCCAATGCCGATTCGGTCAATTACAACTTGTCAGTAATTCCGGATGCCTATCCTGTCATTTCGGTACAGCGTTTTGATGACAGCACCAACAGACGTCTTGTATATTTTGTAGGCGATGTATCTGATGATTATGGTCTAAGAAACCTTACATTCAATTATAAAATAAAAAAATACAAGGCAGCAGAAGGCCCGCTAAATACCGAAAGGCTACAGGCACCACAGGGTATCAATGGTGTATTTAATTATTCATGGGACCTGCGCAAACTCAATCTTAACCCGGGCGATGAAATAAACTATTACTTCGAAGTCTATGATAATGATGCTGTAAACGGAAGCAAACCTGCACGCACATCCATGATGTCTTATAAAATGCCTACAGTAGATGAGCTGGAGCAGTTAACATCCCAAAACAGCGAGGAAATAAAGAAAGATCTCGAAAAATCATTACGTGAGTCGAAGAAAATAGAGGACGAACTACAGAAGATCAGAGAAAAATTGCTACAGAAAAAGGAAATAGATTGGCAGACAAGAAAAGAACTTGAAAAATTGTTGGAAAGGCAAAAGCAGGTAGAAAAACAAATACAGCAGGCAAAACAAAAATTTGAGGAAAATCTGCAAAACCAAAATGAAACATCAGAACCCAAAGAGGATGTTGAGCAAAAACAAGAACAACTCAAAAGTATGTTTGATGACGTAATGCAGGACAAAATGAAAGATCTCCTTCAGCAGATACAGGATCTCCTCCAGCAAATGGATAAAGATCAAACACTGCAAAAGATGGATGAAATGAAGAAAGAACAAAAGCAGTCTTCACAGACAATGGAAAGACTCAAAGAGCTGTACAAGCAACTCGAAGTAGAAAAAAATATTCAGGATATCGTCAATAAGCTCGAAGAACTGTCAGAAAAACAGGAAAAATTAAGCGACCAAACCGAGAAAAACGAAAAATCGCAGGATCAACTTCAGAAAGAGCAATCAGAGATGCAGAAGGAATTCGAAAAACTGCAACAAAAAATGGACGAAACGGACAAACAAAATAAACAACTCGATAAACCAAAGAATTTTGACCAGCAAAAAGAAAAATCAGATGACGTAAAAGACTCCATGCAGAAGAGTCAGGAAGATATGAAGCAAGGAGCCAACAGCAAGGCAAGTCAAAAACAGAAAAAAGCCGCCCGAAAGATGAAGGAAATGGCACAGTCTATGTCTGAACAAGCAGCCTCAGGCGACCAGGAACAGGCAGAAGAAGACTATAATGCCATGCGCCAACTGATGGAAAATCTCATAAGCCTGTCATTTGATGAAGAAGAGACCATGACACAATTTGTAAAAACACCTATCAATACGCCCAAATATACAGAGCTCGGCCAACGACAAAAACGCATCAAAGATGATTTTAAAATGGTAGAAGACAGTCTGTTTGCGTTAAGTAAACGCGTGTCACAGATAGAGACATTCATCCTTGAAAAAGTAGCTGAAGTTAACCTCAATATGGATAACTCTCTCTCTAATATACAGGAAAGATATAAACCGCAGGCGCAGGATTTTCAACAGCGTACAATGAAAAATCTCAATGACCTGGCACTCATGCTTGATGAAGCAATGAACAACATGCAACAACAGATGTCTAACAAGTCAGGCAGTAAAAACTGTAAAAAACCAGGTGGCAAATCGTCTTCGTCAGGGTCTGACCGAAAACCTCAGGACAAAATGAGCAAAAGCCAGAAAGGTATCAACGAGGATATGAAGAAAATGATGGAAGGTACTAAGAATGGAGAAGGCCAGCCCAAAAGTAAGGAATTTGCCGAGATGGCAGCCAGACAAGCTGCACTGCGTAAAATGATAGAAAATATGAAGAAGCAAAACCAGGAACAAGGAAAAGGCGCAGGAGAAAATAAAATACTGGATGAGCTCATTCAAGATATGAACAAGACAGAGAAAGATCTGGTCAATAAACGCCTCAATAACGAAATGCTTAAGCGTCAAAAGGAAATCGAAACCAAACTTCTTGAGTCTGAAAGAGCAGAACGAGAGCGTGAATTCGACAACAAACGCAAAGCAGAACAAGCAGATCAAATAGACAATAGAATGCCACCGGCACTCAAAGAATATATAAAGAAAAGACAATCAGAAATCGAACTTTACAAGGATGTAAACCCTTCTTTGAAAATTTATTATAAAAATTTAGTGGAAGAATACTTCAAAACCTTGAAAAGTTCGTAAAAAAGATTTTAATTGCATAAAGTTTGAAAAATACACCATCAGGATATACGCCTGTATGGTGAAATCCATGAGCATTTCACAGATTCGTTCTGTCGGAAACAAACTTTTTATTTACCAAACTCATGGATAATGAAAGAAGCTTTGCACATGGTTCAAATTTCATCTCAACCCAACAACATTGCACTTGTTGAGGCACTCGTACAGAAAATCACAACAGGTAAAAATCTCTCTCAGGATTTGCACGGCAATATTCTTGTAAGCCTTACCGAAGCTGTTAACAATGCCATCATTCACGGCAATTGTTGTGACAAAAATAAAAATGTAAAAATCGAATATACAGAAAGACGCAACCTAATAAAGTTCAAAGTGTCTGACGAAGGAAAAGGCTTTAATCCGGATAGTATTCCGGACCCGACAGCACCTGAAAATATTTATAACATAGGCGGAAGAGGAGTATTCCTTATGCGCCAACTCTGTGACCAAATCGTATTCAAAGACAAAGGCAGAACAGTCGAAATGCACTTCAATATATGACAGAACCATCATTTCCTTTCGAGCTAGAACATCTGATAGAGTTTTTTACCGAAGATACCAGCTATGACCTCAACAAGGAAGATGAAGTCATCCAATGGCTAAAGGACATTATTGAAGCAGAAAAAAAAGGTCTGGATGCCATTACGTATATCTTTTGCAGTGATGATTACCTGCTGAGCATCAATGAAACATACCTCAAACACGACGATTATACAGACATCATTACCTTTCCTTACAATGCAGACCCAATAGAAGGTGATGTGTTTATAAGTGTAGAACGGGCTAAAGAAAATGCAGC
>JAIBCG010000049.1 GCA_019694295.1 Saprospiraceae bacterium | reverse complement strand
AATCTAAAAAAATGGATTGACGAACACCGTCATCTGCTAAAACCCCCGGTTGGTAACCAACAAGTATATAAAGGAAACGACGATTTTATAGTAATGGTAGTAGGTGGCCCAAATGGAAGGAAAGATTATCATTACGAAGATGGTGAAGAATTATTCTATCAACTTGAAGGCGACATACAGGTAAAAATCATTCATCCCGACGGCACACCTGAAACCATCGATATCCGCGAAGGTGACATGTTCTTACTTCCTCCACATACGCCTCACAGCCCTCAAAGGCCCGCCAATACCATCGGACTTGTCATAGAAAGGACACGCAAACCAAAAGAAATAGACAAACTGATGTGGTTTTGTGAAAAATGTGGAAACAAACTCCACGAGGCAAGTTTCGAAATGCAGGATATCGTCAATCAACTGCCACCGGCTATGAACCATTTCATGAACTCAGAAGATCTCAGAACATGCAATTCGTGTGGCTCTGTAATGGAAAAGGTATAGCTTGTCTGACAATATGCAAAAAATTTACCTTGCCTCCGATTTTCACCTCGGAGTAGATGCCGGCTCTACTAGTCTGGAAAGAGAAAAAAGCATCGTTCGTTGGCTTGATATGGCTGCAGCAGATGCTTCGGATATTTTTTTGGTAGGCGATTTGTTCGACTTTTGGTTTGAGTATAAATATACTGTACCCAAAGGTTTTGTAAGGCTTCTTGGAAAACTGGCCTCATTGCGCGACCGTGGTATCAACATCGAAGTATTCACCGGCAATCATGACATGTGGATGTTCGGCTATTTGACACACGAACTTGGTATTCCGGTACACAAACAGCCCATCATGAAAACATTCTTCGGAAAAAAGTATTTTATTGGACACGGTGACGGGCTGGGCCCCGGTGATCATGGCTATAAATTCATCAAAAAAGTATTTGCCAATCCGATCTGTCAGTGGCTATTTGCAAGACTACATCCTAATTTTTCTTTCGGCCTTGCCAACTATTGGTCAGCTAAAAGCCGGAATGCCAATACCGACCCCGACCATTTTTTAGGAAAAGATAGGGAATGGCTGGTGCAATTCTGTAAAGAAACACTTGCTACACAGCACTATGATGCTTTCATCTTTGGACACAGACATTTACCCATTGATTTTTATTTCACTAAAGAAAACAGCCGCTATGTAAACCTCGGTGACTGGATTCGTTATAATACGTTTGCCGTCATTAATGCCGATGGTATTGAGTTGCATTCCTGGGAAAAGGATACCAAAATATTCTGCAATCGATCATGAGAAAATTATTCGCTTTCGTGCTTTGTATGTTTTTGGCGTTTATCACTACAATTTCTGCCCAAGACAGTTCTTTGATAGTCACTAAATTAAATATACCAAACACAGAGCTAGTACTCTTAGACAGATTCCGCAACATATACGTAGCTACCAATGAACCTCGTTTGCTTCAGTATGATTCAAAAGGTACAAAAATGGCAGAATATACCGAAGTGCGCTACGGAAGTTTTACGGTTATTGACATCAATAACCCACTCAGTATCTTGGTATATTATGCCGACTTCGGCATAGTACAGATACTCGACAGAAACCTTACACTTCAATCTGAGTTTAATCTGCGCACTTTTGGCTATTTGACCAATACGGCTATAGGTCTTGGAGCAGACAACAACATCTGGTTTTATAATATGGAGACTTTCAGGCTCATTAAAATTGATTCTTTTGGAAAAATAATCCGTAAAAGCAATGAACTGACAGGCCTGGTAGGGAAATCGGCATTTACCGGACAAATATGGGAGCAGGATAATTTTCTCCTGATGCGTGCTCCCGATTTCGGCTGGATGCTCTTTGATGATTTTGGTAGTTATATCCAGACACTTCCGTTGCCTGATGAAGAAATACAGTATTTTACTAACAGTAGAATCTATTACCGACAAGAGGACTACATAGATGTACTCGACCTTAACAATATGCGAGTAAAATCATACCCGATACCTACATTTCTAGACCAGGCCAATAACATTCAGTACATTTACAAATGCTGGATGGAGATTACGGCCGATACAATTAGAATCTTTACACTGGATTAAAACTGTAGTGTACTTCACTTAACTTGTGCTACAACAAATTTTACCAAAATAAGCAGAAAAACGACTACTTTTATACGGTCATAATTTCCTTTTCCTTGGCACTCACTATTGTATCAATTTTTTCTACATAAGAATTCAGCATTTTCTGAGTCTCTTCCTCTTTTCTTTTGCCAATATCTTCTGACAAACCGTCCTTGATGGCCTTCTTAAAAACCTCCATAGCATCGCGTCTGGCATTTCTCAATCCTACCTTTGATTCTTCGCCTAAATGCTTAGCCTGTTTGACCAGGTCCTTTCTCCTATCTTCTGTAAGTGGCGGAATGATAATGCGTATCACTTCACCGTCATTCTGTGGTGTCACTCCCAGGTTGGCCTCAAAGATTGCCTTTTCAATATGTGAAAGCATCTTTTTCTCCCATGGTTGGATAGAAATGGTCCGGGCGTCAGAAGTTGCCACATTGGCTACCTGATTGAGCAATGTTGGAGACCCGTAATAATCAACGAGGATGCCTTCTAGCATAGTGGTAGATGCCTTTCCTGTACGCAGCTTGGATAGTTCCTTCTGGAGGTGGTCCAATGAGTGATCCATTGAGTTTTTAGCTTTCTGCGTGATGATTTGAATTTCCTGTTCTGTCATAATAGGGTGAATATTAATTTGCAAATATACAAAGCATTTTATTAAAATGATAAAACAGGAACAGCCTTACACCATTCCTGTTTCATATTAGATTATTTTATGAATATTAGTCTCTTCTGCTCATAAACATCATCACAAGGTACACCAACTGGGCTACCGCAGCCAGCGCGGCTACTACGTAAGTAAGCGCTGCCCATCTGAGTGCATCTTTGGCACCATCATATTCTGCACCACTTACTACGTTAGTATGGTTAAGCCATACAAGTGCCCTGCTACTTGCATCAAACTCCACAGGCAAAGTGATAAGGCTGAAAAGCGCAGTAACACCAAAGGCCGCTATAGCTATTATAAGCAACAACGGACTGTTAAATGATGCCATACCCACTACACCAAACATAAACAAATATTGCTGAAGGTTCGCTGAAAGGCTCACAATCGGCACAAGTCTTGACCTCATAGTAAGTGCTGTATAAGCAGTAGCATGCTGAACGGCATGACCACACTCATGGGCTGCAACAGCCGCTGCTGATACATGGTTGCCATAATACACATCCTGACTAAGGTTTACTGTCTTGTCCTGCGGATTGTAGTGGTCGGTAAGGGTGCCTTCTACTGCTGTTACCTGTACATCATGGATATTATAATATTTAAGCATTGCTTCTGCCACATCTCTTCCAGTCATACCATTGGTAACAGGTACTAGGGCGTAATGACTAAATTTGCTTTTAAGCCTTGCGCTCACCAACATACCTACAACACCGAATACGGCACTAATAACATACAACATCATCATATTTATTCAATTTCTATTTTCCATTCAAACAATCAATACTCTAAAAAAGTTCTATATCAAAATCAAAGTCCGGCCTTAGCTGAAATATCAAGCATTCTCTCTATTGATTTCTTCCCCTGATCAATTACCCAGTCAGGTAGCAAAATCTCCGGCAATTCGTATTTCATACAAAGGTACAGTTTCTCAAGTGTATTGCGTTTCATGTGTGGGCATTCATTGCAAGCACAATGGTTGTCAGGTGGAGCCGGTATGAATACTTTGTCGGGTGATGCTCTCTCCATGTTATAGATGATACCGGGCTCTGTGGCCACAATAAATTCTTTGGCTGGGTCTGTTTTAGAAAATTTGAGAAGACCACTTGTAGAACCAATATAGTGTGCATGCTCCAGGATGTGAGGCTCACATTCAGGATGGGCAATAAGTTTCGCTTCAGGATGTGTATGCATCAATGCTACAATCTTTTCCTTTGAGAATATCTCATGCACCATACAGGCACCTTCCCACAACACCATATCGCGACCGGTTTTCTTTATCAGGTACTTCCCTAGATTGCGGTCCGGAGCAAAAATTATCTGTTTATCCTTCGGTATGCTTTCAATAATGTGTACCGCATTGGTAGATGTACAGCATATATCAGTAAGCGTCTTTAGCTCTGCCGAACAGTTGATATAACTCACTACTATATGTTCAGGGTATTTTTCTTTAAACTTACTAAATAAAGGAGCCGGGCACGAATCGGCCAGCGAGCAACCTGCATTGAGGTCGGGCAGCACTACCTTCTTCTGTGGTGATAGCATCTTAGCAGTCTCTGCCATAAAATGTACACCTGCAAAAACAATCATATCTGCCTTGGTCTTGGCTGCCTCCTGCGATAGGCCGAGGCTGTCTCCAACAAAATCGGCAAGATCCTGGATCTCCGAGTCCTGATAATAATGGGCTAGAATGACAGCGTTCTTTTCTTTCTTGAGTCTGATGATCTCCGCTTCGAAGTCAAGAGTAGGGTCAACATCAACTGCCAGGTATCCTCTTCGTTTTAGCTCTCCTACAGCTTCCTGATAATTGTAAGACATGTTATTTTTATATTAAGTTTTTGTAAAATGATAATTAGGGTAAAATTATTTAATTTATTGTATCGTTGGTTCTTTCTCCACAACTATTTGCCATCCTCTGCTTTCAGTCAATGTCTTTATCGTCTCAATGATACCATCCATTTGTTCACCGGCTTGATTCATCAAATCACTTTCCTTCACCTTACTTATAATGAAATCTTTGGCATTTTGGTTCATCCGGTTGTAGTCTTCACTGGTAAATGAATTGAAGGTGCCCTGAGAAATATCATAGTAATCAAGCTTATGGTCAACTGACAATATCTGTGGCTTTCCAATTGAACTGATATGGATTATTTTCCTCGAATCGTCGGCAGTTATCTTTAGCTTGTCAAAATCATATTCTACCGACACTTTGGCCTTCACACGTATCAGGGCTTTCTTCCTGAGTGGTGAAATATCAAAGCCATAATAATCTTTATAATCATATACCTCTGAAAAATATCCCTCTACGCAACCAGCTTGGTTACCTTACGGATACTCTCCAGCAGTACTACCGACTCTTCGGCAGTTTTTCTGGCAGTAAAGCTGTGGTAAATATCATTCACCTTGACAATGGCAAATACAATTATTAAACCGACTGCAATGTATAATATCTTCTTCAACATGCTGTTCCCCACTGCTTGGTATCTCAAATTTTGGCAGTTAGAGGGTACTTCAATCCCTTATAATCTTTTAATACAATCTTTACTGAACCCACACTTACCGGCGATTCAATATATACAGGTATGCGATTGTTGTCGTCAGACACCCAAATGTCCATTTGTGTACCCTCCTTAAATACTTCTCCACTTATCACATCAGGTGAAAACTTGAATGCTTTGTACTTGGTGCCTCCTTTGACTGTCACCTGCTTGTATCTGCCTTTATACTTTACACTCAAAGGCCATACTTCTTTGTCCATAAATATTTTGATAGGGTATTCTTGTCCTTTCGCAAACTTTTCATACTCCAGATTGCGAGCATGATAGATAATGGATATCAAATCGTGCATACAATCATTGATTCTGAACTCTTTCTTTACTGCATCTTTAGGTGTATTGCCTCTATAAGAAGTGATCTTTGAATTCTCCTGATCGAAAATCATTTTCTCATAAAGCTTATAATTTCCCTCCGAAACGTCGCGTATGGCTACCTTTGGCAATAGTGTGGTCTTATCTACCCATGTATCATAACTATCCCTCACTTTGAAAAACCACTCGTATGATTTGTATGTAGTCCCTTTGACACTGAGATGGTAAGTGTCGCCTTCATCATATACTCTGAAGACAGCTTCACCTGCAGCCAACCACATGAAATTCCAGTTGTAGTATATTTTGTAGGTAATTTCCTCACCTCCGGTAAATGTCCAGTTATTGATCGCACACGGATCATACAATTCGTCGGGCTTTACTGTCGGCCTGAATCCGGCAGTGACAAGCAATACCATCATTGTACTAACTAATATCCAGTTCCTTTTTTTCATTTTGCTTATTTATCATTTTCCTGAACAAAAAATATAAACCGGCCACAGATGGAATAAAAATATTGACAACCCACAACATAATACTCGACACTCCACTGTCCATTTCACTCACTCCTATTTTATTTAACACAAATATCGCTATTCCCGTTCTTCCAATCAAGCCTAAAAAACTCAGGACAGGTAAAATAGCCTGAATAAAAAATACCGTCATTACTCCACTAAGCAACAAACTGAAAGCTATTGTATTATTAAAAACGCTTATTAACAGCATGGATTGTATGATATATGTAAAATATCGCAACCCAGCGATTATCAAAGTTTTATACAAATCATTTCGATTTTTAATCTTCAAAAAATTATAATAAACTTTTCTTAGTTTTTCTTTGAAAGGTAAGTAAAAGACTAACTTCCTCACAAGCGCAATCCTCAAGTAAAACCATACAATGATTAACATTAGCATAACAACAATTAAGACAACGACAAGACTTGTCTTAGCCTGAAGCAAGTTTTCTGACAATACTGTACTCAAATATAATAATCCCAACAGCCCACATACCATAAGCCATAAAAGCTGGCAACCATTTCCCCAAAATACGGCATTCAAAGCAATCGCCCAGTCGTCTTTTCTTATGAAAACTAATCGGCCGCCATAATCTCCTGACTTAACCGGTGTGATGGCTGATAAAAATATACCGCTAAGCAAAGATTTTATCAAAACTACCCTTCCATTCACCTGGTCTAAATGCGACATTTGAACAAATTTCAAATATTCTAACCACCAATTGACAGGCATAAGCAATATTGCCAATACCAAGTATCTATAGTAAAGCGTCCGGTCTCTATAATATTGAACAATATCGGCATCGGGGTAGGTAAACCTGGAAACAATCAATATCACAAACAATGCTACAGACACAAATAATACAAATAAACTGATTTGTCTGGGTCTCATGCGATTTTGTTATAATACATGTTAAAATTAGTCATTTATACCACATACCTGTCTTACCATGTTGTATATTTGAAGGCTTAATATTTACAAATTTGAATAAAGATATTTCATACAAGATACTCGGTGTTGATCCGGGAACTAACTTCTTAGGATTTGCCATTATAGAAACCATCTGCGATCCACCAAAAGTAATGTCGTTGGATGTCATCAATCTTTCAAAATATAAAGACCAACAAACAAAATTATTACATATTCATCGAGAAATAAGTAAACTTATAGAAATATTTCACCCAAAACAACTCGCCATCGAGGAGCCATTTTATGCCAATAATGTTCAGTCGATGCTAAAACTAGGGCGCGCACAAGGCGTTGCCATCGCAGCAGCCATCAACATGGGCCTCACTATTGCTGAATATTCACCCAAAAAAGTAAAACAATCGATTACAGGCAATGGTAATGCTGCCAAAGAACAAGTAGCTCGTATGTTGCCTCATCTAGTTGATATGAATAATCAGGTTTACGAAAAACTCGATGCTACTGATGCACTAGCCGTAGCCGTATGCCATTATTCACAAAATAAACTTCTCACTACTTCAGGTAAAAAATACAGTGGCTGGCAAGAATTTGTAAAAAATAATGAAACCCGCCTTAAGAAATCTTGATTTTATCCGCTAACTGGCTCGCAAGTTTTGTCAATTCATCAATGGAAATTTCAATTTTTTTCCCAAATGTCATGTCCGCAATTGCATTGATAGGCACAAGATGTACGTGTGTGTGAGGCACTTCCAGACCTATAACAGAAATTCCAATCTTGGTGCATGGAACAACAGATTTTAAGGCTAAAGCTACTTTCTTACTGAAAATCATCAAACGAGCTATTTCTTCATCATCTAGGTCGAAATAATAATCTATCTCTCTTTTCGGAATGACCAACGTATGACCAAATGCAACAGGATTAATGTCAAGAAATGCAAGATGCTGTTCATCTTCTGCCACTTTAAAACACGGAATTTCTCCGCTAATTATTTTAGAAAAGATTGTACTCATATCTTACAAAGAAATATCTATGATTTCAAACTCTATTACGCCATTTGGTGTCTGTACTTGCGCAATATCACCTACTTTCTTGCCTAATAACCCATTACCTATCGGTGATTTTATAGATATTTTCTTAAGCTTAAGATCGGCTTCGCTTTCTGATACTAATTTGTAAGTAATCTCAGCCTTTGTCTTAATATTGCGAATAGTGACATTACACAACAATGACACTTTTGACAAATCGACAGTTGATTCATCAATAATCCTTACATTGCCCAGCAACTTCTCAAGCTCATTGATTTTTAACTCTAACATGCCTTGAGCATTTTTTGCGGCATCGTATTCAGCATTTTCTGACAAATCGCCTTTGTCTCTCGCTTCTGCAATTGCCCTTGCTATTTCTGGTCTGCCATTTGACTTCAAATCTTCAAGTTCCGCTTTTATTTTGTCGTAACCTTCTTGTGTTAAATAAGAATACTCTGTCATTTTAAAAAATATGTTCGTTATTCATTAAAATTGAAACGTTTCCGGGCGAAAATCGTCCGGAAACGTGTTATATTATTACTTTAAACGTTGCTCCCTACTAAAGGTTTATTGACACACCTATACTATGACTACCCGACCAACGTGTTGTATGTCTGTAGCCATAGTCCAAACCAAGTCTGCTTTCTGAATTCTTCTTAAGCGGAATCTCTACAGAAACTCCGGCACTCAAACCTTTATCCATAGAAGCATAAAGACCTGATTCGTTAAACTGCCCAAACTCATACTTATAGCCGGCTCTCACCTGGAAAAACTTACCTATTGCAAAATTAAAACCTAACCCGACTTGATCCTGTGCAAATGAATTGGATGTAAAATTACCGATTCCGGTCAATATCAAATTCTCGCCAAGATCAAAATCATAAGACACGCCAAGGTTAAGCATGGATGGTAATTCATAGTTGGCAGGTCTCACATTGAAAGTAAGCTGATAATTGCCTTCAGGCGCATTTTGAGCTATAGAGAGTCCTTCACCACCAAACTTCATAGGCGAACCAATGTTTCTTAGTGAAATACCAAGTTTGAACTCATCTTTCTTTCCGGTTACATACTGTACGCCGGCATCCATAGCAATACCAAAAGCTGATATGTCAGCCAGTGTTTCAGAAACTCCTCTAACAAGAAATCCAACTGAAATCTTATTCTGGAATGTGTATGAATAACCCAAGCCTATATTAAAAAATGAAGGTGAATAAGTAGCACCAATCCCTTCAGGTTGGTTGGTGGTAGTGATCGGAATTTTTCCAAAATCAACTGCCATCAACTGAATACCGATAGCAGAATTCTCTCCTAACTTCTGTGAAAGTCCAATAGCATTGAGCCCGATGCCAGTACCCTTCAAATATTGCGTATTGCCTATCATTACCTGTGTTTTATTGACCCTAGAAAGTCCGGCAATATTTAATTGCATCGCTTCAACACCTATTACATTTGCAGTTGTCATAGTGTGTAGTCCAGCACTCCTTGCCCAAGGATTCAACAATAACTGAGCTGCACCAGATTCGCCTTGCCTATCCGGATTACCGGCAAAGACAGACGAAAACGTGAAAACGGTCAGTATTGTGTAAAGTAGTTTCTTCATAATGGTTAATTTAAACTTTCTTCTGCTTCTTTCTAAATTTATTGTTAGGTGGAGAGTATCCGTTTGGTACTCTCCACCATTTAATCTGATATTACAATCCACTCGGGTCAAACTGTCTGCCAACACCAAACCACTTAAGTGTTCGTTCTCCAACTCCTGGCGCATCAATATGAATCAAATAGACACCACTACCAATAGGCACACCTTTATCGTTACGCATATCCCAGTTGAGGTCAGGTATTACCTGATAATTACTGAATGGTGCATTTGGTCTGTTAGCTGCCGACCCCGGTACTTCATCTCGTTTGTACTGCCGAATGAATTTACCATCTAACGAGTAAATGCTTACCGTACATTTATTTGGCAAATTGGTAATCTTCACAGTATTGGTAAACTGCGATGTCTCATAAGCCGAATATGCATAATACGGATTCGGAACGATATTAATATTATCTAACGACTCAACTCGTTGTGAGTCAGTAAGCTGAGTTGTTTCATTAGCTCCTAAAATAGTAATCTTGTATGAAGGATAACCTTTGTACTGATCCGTTACTCTTTGATTGGCTACATGGTAAATGTTGTCAACTCGCGCAGATACAACACAATCATTCGGTATGATACCATTACTTATTCCTGTGGTCTGTGTCTCAGGCGCAAAGAATGGCATAAATGTCCAAGTCAGTTTCCGTATTACCTGTACTTTCTTCAATCCGGTAGTAGGTTCCTTCAATAAGGTTCTGATACTGTCACAACCATCATACTTGGATTTCGTCACATATACCGTATGTAATCCACCAAATATAGCATCATAAATATTACCGGCCGCGTTGTTCAATACTGTATGATTGGAAGGATTAAACATCATATCACCTCCGGTAAATGTACCATTGTCATCGAACGGTGCGCCCTTTGCATACGCAGATGCTTCACCAAAAAAAATATTTAATCTCTGGCCGGTCTCAACATCCACGGCATAACCCGGGAACCAACCCATACCATCTCCATCTCCATCTGGATCTGGGAGCCCATCGCCATTGTTGTCATCTTTACCTACTGAAGGTGATTTTCTTAAATCAAATTGTTTTGCATTGCCAATAGGCGTATTGATTTCACCAAGCTTTTTAGGTGTTGTTTCAATGACAACACAACGGCTCCACTTGCTCTTGTCTTTTGTAAATACTATATCTACATTATTCAGCTCAGAAAGTTTCATAGGTGCAATTGCAGTCTTATTGGTCAAATCCTGCCATGCCGGAGAGATGAAACCCATCGTACTATCAACATAGTCACACAATATGTAAGGATAAATATTAAGGTCGTTAATGTATGCTCCTTTTGGATCAAGGGCATTCCATTGTGTTTTTAGCACATTAGTCTTTATGTAATGCAAAGGCCCCACACCAGGTGAGTTAGGTATATTTACCAACCACTTTTGTCCTGCTCCCTCAGCATATTTAATCCTGGTTCCAACAAAGCCGTTTTTAGCATCAAAGGTGGTTCCGGCGTCTGGTATCTGGCCAATAGTAATGGAAAAACCATACTTTGCAATTACCTGCTCGTTGAGTTGATCAATACTTTCCTCTGATAAAACCTCAAAACTTGGGTCATCAACTTTTTTCAAAGTCCAGCCACAACCAACATCAAGTTTATTATTAGACATATCAGAATCTACAAAAGTGAGTATAAACTCTCCTTTCTTTGTATCAACAGGGTTATAAATCTTTACGTCTATTGGACCTCTGCCAGGCAGATATGGCACGTCACCGCTATATGATTGCTCAAATAGTAAGGATCGTGTATCATCACTTATTTCAAGATCAAAGCCTCCTGTACCATTGCCGTCAACCCGGGATACCAACCCCAAAGTACCATACTCTGCATTTTGGTTTACATCTATAATTGGTCTTGGAATGCCCACTGCTGTGAATACTCTTCTTCCCTCGAGATATGGTGTTCTTTGACCTAGACCTGTTATAGGGTCAAATTTTTCGTAATTATTATAAGCATAAGCAACTACCTTGAAGTAATATTGCTTATGATTGATTAATTTTCGGTCTCCCTTAGCAAACACATCCTCTGTAATGCTTAAGGTATGTTTAATACCTAAATCCTGACCCACTACTTTCAATGTAGGAATCCAGTATTTTTCGTTTGTATTAGAATTTGGTTTATCAATAGTATTCCAGTTAAATATCTGCGTAACACCATTTTTAAGATCATATTGAGCAATCAACTGTGCCTTCTCAGGGTCATTGAGTTCCAGATTGGTAACATCAGAACCGGCAACCTGATATATCTTATATCCTTCAAATCTGTACAAAGAATCGACAGTACCTTCAGGTGCTCTTAAGTCAACTCCGGAATAATTCTCAAAAGCATTATTAGATGTCAGTGAATCATTCGTCAATACCATAACGAGCTGATTGTTTAATTCAATGAAGTCAACATCCGGTGCGTCAGGACCGTCTGTCACCTTAAAGCAATTATTGAATAGCGCCTGTGCCAAATCGTCTGCATTCGTCAATTTTGCAGGATTCGGGCAAGGGTGAGGAATATTCGGTACCCATACTACACCTATAATCAACTCATTCTTTTTACCCGGGTCAAGTCTGAAAGGCCCTGATGCCTGAAGTGTTCTTCTGTCACCAATACCCAGATTGGCTGTACACATACTCCATCCATTCGGATCATTTGGAGCCTCCGGGAATGTGTATTTTGTAGGCGTTCCTAAAGTATTATAACCTGAGCCTCCTTTTGTAATTCTTTTACCGTCTCTCCAAGAGCCCGACAAATACCTGTAATGTTCGATTGGACCATTAGGGTCTAATGTACCCGGAGGATTATTGCCAATACCTCCATTGTTGTAATAAATGAATGATGTCATACCAATTTCGTTTCCGTTTTCATCGTTTGGTCCACGGAAATAGTCTATACCTAGCATTGGTATTTTATCATTGTATGTAGGAGTACCGCCACAGTTTGTCCCAGGGTCACCGTCGATGGCATCCTGATTGTAGATGTACATCAAGCTGCGTGATGTATCACAACCTATGTAGTCATCTGTCGCACAACCAAGGTCCGGGTCTGTCCACATGGCAAAAAACGTACTGTCAATAGGCTCAATAGCACGATTAATAAGCTTAAACCTGTAAAAAGTCATGTCGTTCAGTTCGTCATTCGAAGCATAAGCGAATGCCTGAACCTGTACTTCCATTTTGATTGCATCCCCGTTAGTCTGTGTGTGCACACCACCGGCATCATTGTATATCCAAAAAACCATCTGGTCAGGATAATTGGTTAACTCGCAACCTCTTATCTCAATAACAGGATAGTCTCCGTCCTTAGGGTCATACTCAAAATCCGGAGTACCGGCGTCATGGAAACCTGCAAGACCATTATCATCATCCGGAAGGCTGAATCCATTGATTTCCTCAAAGTATGGATTTCCTCTTGAAGGCCAACCTTTAACATCTGCAGGTATGGTATTAGGATCATACTTATTTTCACCGGTCACGGGGTCAATACTCTTCTTGAAATTATCAATATGAGATTTGATATTTTTGCCATAAACCGTAAAATGTCTGTCCCATTTAGCACAGGTTGACTCTTCGACAAGACCATCACTAGTGAGTGGCCCAGGCCAAAAATCATTACCTGATGAACGGTGTGTTTGAGCCGCCATTTTAAGGTTACCTCCATCGTCAAATCCACCCAACCATACTGCACCCGAAAATAACGATGACACCTCAGGGATACCTTTACCAGGCTCCACATTAGGGACTATGTACTTTGGATCTTTGAGGTCCCACCACATATCGCCACCACCCAGTAAACGGGCACGAACGTTATTGATATTTAGGTCAGTAGAGGAAGTGGATGGTTTACATTCGCCCCTTTTTGAAGGCTTCTTATTGTAAACCACTGTTCCTAAACCTTGATTGGGATTTTCTCTTGCTGCAATTTCACCAGCTGTGAGCAACATTACAAGGCTGAGCAAACCAATACAAAGCTTTTTCATGTCTTTAAAATTTAAATATTAATCAAATAATTTTCTTCATTAAAACTGGAATACTGCTCCAAGATATAATCTACTCGGTGGTGCATAATTGCCAGGATTCAACACGTACCACTGGAATGAATCAATGAATGCCTCCGGATCTCTGCCAGAAGTAATAACATTACTTATATCCTGAAGTCCTCTTGGTGATACCAGATAACCGGAGTCATCTGCCGAGCCTGTCACAGGATATACACCTAATACTGTCTTAAGATTAAGTACATTCTGTGCACGCAGGTATATATTCAAGTACAAGTCTCTCTTCCTGTTCTCCGAACGGTTGAGATTGATGCTCTTATCGACCTTCATATCAAGGAAAAATCTCCAAGGAAGTCTGGCACCATTGATGGCTCCTGCAAACCCTGAACCACCACGTGGTGTAGGCAACAAATTCCTGGTGTATGGGCGACCGGAAATAGCTCTGGCATCTATGTTGATTCCAAAATCAGACAAGATATCAATACCTCGGATACGTGGTCCGTTGTATTTCTTACCGGATTCATATCTCCAGTCGATATTTACATTGAATGTATGTCTTTCATCAAAGTTGAGCGGGAACAAAGTTCTGATATTACCCCTCTGAGTAAGGCCGGCCTGAGAATTGGCATCCGAACCAGTACCATCTGCAAACTGAAGCGTATAATTGGCATTTAACATCAAGTTGCCTGTTCTTCTGTAATCATATCCTACTGAGAAACCCTTCACTGTACCGAAATCTATATTATCGTATGTATCATAAGAAGATACCGGAGCAGGAATGTACAACAGCGTTCTGTTTTGAATCATATTACGCATCTCTTTGTAATAAGCAGAAAGCTTAAGTGCCGTAGCATTTGTAAGCTTTTGTTGGAAGCCTACTTCATAGTCAATCGTTTTTTCCGGTTTAAGATTAGGATTGTTAACTTGTCCCGGTCTGATTGCCGGATCCTCGAAATAGTAGTAATTAAGTGCTGTAAACAAAGTATTTGAAGTAGGTCTTTGAACCAGGATGTCGTAGTGGGCAAAGAAGTTAGCATCTTCTGATATCGGGAAAGAGAATGCAAGACGAGGCATCAGGTTGATCTGTCTTTTGTAATCTTCAAATGAAGTATTAGGGTCGAAATTCGGATCTCTGATGTCGTTGATGGCATTTTTGTATTTCGGCGTTACAATCTGTCCGCCGAAGATAAAGTTACCGTCATTAGCTCTAGTTCCATTCGGGAAATACCAACTTTCACCTTTTCTGAATGCACGTACAGAGTTAGATCCTTTCTGTGTTACATACACTTTATAATCATCTTCCACAGCCCCTGGTCTAGATTGTCCAGGGTTTGCATCATAAAATTCCTTGGCACTCATTATTTCATACAATGAATACTGGTCTTTCATAACCTTGGTATTGATGTCGTACATATCTGCTCTCACACCAATCCTGAAAATGATATCCTTAAATGTAAATTTATCCTGAATATAACCCGAAGCATAAATTGGTTTGGCCGGTGCAACAGGGAAGAGTTGTTTGCCATTGGCATCTTTCGAAGTGAAAAAATCATTGAACGTTGTACTTGAAGACAATTCGTTGCCGAGATAATCATAACCATAGAATGAAGCGATACCACGGTCTGTAAGCTCTCGTGAGCTAAACATATCCAATCTCAGTAATGAAGGATCTATTTGATCCACTTCAACATAATGGTCAAGTCCAATACCCAAAGTCTTTCTTACTTCTTTGTAAAATCTACCATCAAGGTCGTCTATCTTGTTGGCAAATGAGTCAGCTACTATCTGTGATCCGTCAGGAAGTATGAATGTATGATTAGCTTCTGCAACAAGACTGGTATCAACACCCGCTATGTGTTGGTTCTGTAAAAGTTGTGCCACTGTCCAAAGCCCTCTTGGTGCTACAGCATACGATCTGCTTATTCGCTCTTCATAGAATACACCTATCTGTATGTTGTGCTTACCTCTTTCCGAACCTCCGGGTACGAAATCAAATCCTAATGTTCCCTGGAATGTTCTTCTTTCTGATCTGGATTTTGCATATCTGTTATAAATATCATTTACGTTGGTATGGAAACCCCATATAGACGTATAAGAATCATTTGCACGACCATTACGTTGTATATAATCTAAATCTGAAGTGGCATCTTTGATTACTTTGTTATAGTTTGCCAAACCCGGATTTTTGCTGTTGCTCGGGTCGTATTTGATAAAATATCTTGTATTATCGACGTGTCGTGGAATGAAGTCCTGATCAAATGCTAACGCTCCACGATAACCAAAGTCAAACTCTGCTATGTGGCCATAGTCAAAAAATCTATCCTTAAATCTTGAATCATACTCAAGCGAATTGGCATTCTGATAGAAAAACTGAAGCGTGTAGGATGCATTTCTGAATGCTGATAACTGTGCTTTGGCTTCTTCATCATTTGCATAATTGGAATTACCAAGTCTATGTCTGAATCTGAAGTCAAATCTTGAAATATTTGAAAATGATTCAGGATTATTTTGTGTATTCAGTAGGTACCAGGCACTACTTGGTGTAAACCTTGAATAATCTTTACTGTACGTGCCACTAAAGGTAACATCAATTTTTTTAGTTATCTTCCAGTCGAGTTTGCCTGTAAGGTCATAACGCTTTGATTCCTCATTCGGTCTTACTTTTACGAGATCAACGTCTCCGTTTTTACTTGTCAAGAACTCTCCTGAAGGGGCCAGGAAGTTTTCATTGATTCTTGTAATAGGATCAGCAGCAATTTTGTCAATTACGCTTTGCTTGGCAGTATAAATACCGACTGCACTCGGGTTTGAATCTTTATAGCCTGTATAGCTACCCGAAAAACGGTATCCAAGTATAGATTCATTTGAATTTTTTCTTTTCAGTATTGGGCCACTGATATTGAGATTTGCAAGGTTGTAGCCATATTTATCAAAAGGAGCTGATGTTTCTACTTCTGCACCTCCGGTAAATTTTTGAGAAGGCCCTTTGGTTGCACCTGAGATAACACCTCCTGTCACGTCACCGTACTCAGCACTCAGACCACCCGTGATTACCTGCAACTGTTCAAGGTCCCACACCGGTACGAAACTACCACTTACCGGAATACCATCTATATAATAAACAGTATTGGCAGAACGCGACCCTCTGATAGATATGCTACCACCTTCGCCCGAAGTAGAAACACCGGCTGTACTGGCAGCAATAGCATTTACATTTCTCTGAGGAAGGTTTTTTATCTGCTCGGCGGTTACTACTGCACCCTGAGTAGTGTTATCCTGCTCTATGAGTGGCACTTTGTAGGCAACGATTTCAACTTCGTTGATGACAACACCTTTGGAAAGCTTGATGTTGACAATGTTCGCCCTGCCTTGTTTTACGACAACTCCTTCTATCTGCTTGGTAGTAAAACCAACGTAGCTGGCCTCAATGGTGTATGTACCCGGGTCAATTGGAGAAATACTGTAAAAACCATCAAAATCAGTCTGAGCACCGGTAACAAGTACTCCGCCTTTAAACAATTTGATGGTTGCCAGCTCAGCAGGCGCACCTGTATCTTCCTCTGTAATCTTACCTTCAAGTGAAGTCTGGGCATATACTCCTGTCCCCACTACCCAAAGAATTGCAAATAACAATAAACGTCTTATCATATTCTAATTAATTGAACGTAAAAAAATCCAAATTCACATTTAGGTTGCAATGTTATGAAAATTAAAATCACTGTCAAAAAAAAATACCAAAATTGTAGTGCCTCATCATCAAATATTTTCACAAAATTTTAACATTTACGAAATAGGATTGATTTTATTAATTTTCGTTTCAAAATAAAATTCTGTAAATTATAAATTATTGCTTTCAATAAAAAATAATATTTTGTTAAGTAAAGTTTTTGATAGTTTTTCTTTTGATTCTATCGTCCAGCCGGCAATATGAGGACTAAAGATTGAATTTTTGTGTCTGAACAAATTTTCATAGAAAATTTTTTCATCAGCCGAGTAGGTCTCAGGCTTTTCATTTTCAAACACATCAAGGCATACCCCTTGCAACTCCCCCCGGTCCAAAGCGCTAAGCAAGGCAGTGGTTTTGACTACCTTACCCCTGCTGGTATTGATGAGAACCCCCTTCTTCTCCCACTGCTCAATAAATTTCTCATCTACAAAACTAACCGTTTCTGAAGTAAGAGGCAAGTGTAATGAAATAATATCTGCATACTTTAACAATTCTGCTTTTTCAACGACTTTAATTCTACCTGACTGGGTATCAATGTGTGTTTTGTACTTGTCATGTACAAGCAATTCTACATCCCAGGACAATAGTTTTTTGGCAAAGGCCATTCCGGTATAACCATATCCTATGATGCCTATACTTTTGCCATCTATTTCAAAACCTCGATTCTTTTCGCGTTTCCATACAAATTCTCTCACCTCACGGTCGGCACAGACAAGATTATTGGCAAGGGCAAGCAACATTCCAAGTGCATGTTCTGCGACTGCATTGCAATTTCCTTCAGGCGAATTGAAGACTCCTATTCCTCTATGTTCGGCATATTGGCGGTCTATTATTTCCATGCCCGAACCAAGCCTGCCCACGAATGTTAATCGAACTGCTTTGTCTATAAATTCTTTATCTACCAAGATCTTACTATTGACTATCAAGCCGAAGTAATTGCTGATGATCCGGCACACCTCATCATATCTGATGTCAGGAAAATAATCTACCGTATAACCGGCTTTTTCAAAACCTTCTATTAATAAATCATGAACCAGGTCTGTAATGAGAATTTTCTTCATCAAAAATATATTTAAAGCAAAATAACCATCAAAACTATTAACATTATACCGAAAATAGATAAAATTGAACCCAAAACACTAACTTTGTAAAAAACTGACGGATGTCGGAAGCTATTTTACAACAACTCATTATATCGAAAAAAAACGGGAACAAAGAACTGGGCATCTTACTAGATCCTGATAAAACTGATATATCGCAACTACCTGCACTGATACAACTGTTAGAAAAAGCTGCTGTTGATTACATCCTTGTAGGAGGAAGTCTGCTGACCACACATCGGTTTGATGAATTG
>JAIBCG010000117.1 GCA_019694295.1 Saprospiraceae bacterium | reverse complement strand
GATCTAAAAAATAAAAACCAAATAACCAAAGATATATTCCAAAGATTTGGTTGAAATCTTGTTTCGTTTGCCATACACCAAACGCCAACATTTGATTGATGAAAACATCGGAAACCCAAAAACCGTCGGAAATTATTTAATAGCGTTAGAAGAAAACGGTTTTTTGAAATCTGTAAAAGTAGGAAAGGAAAAATTGTATCTGAATGAACGATTGTTGAAAATTTTAGAGGGGGAATAAAACGATACTTACAAAATTCAAATCCATAAACAATCTTGCTGTTTTTCAGAACTTCATTTAGACAGATTTGAAATTATTCAAATGGCTAACATTAACTGCCTTGCGTACGAACTCTTTATTAGACTAATAACTTTCCGGAAAATATGATTCTATCATTTTGCCTAATGCGTTATCCGGGTTAAAAAATCTTCTGCTTAATGGTTCAAAAAATGCCGCAAAAAAATGTGTTACAATGTCTAACATTTTACATTTCACATCTCACATTTCACCACTTACCACTTACCATTCACCAAAGTTGCGTGAAGGACAGAAGCGGGCACGAAGTAAAGCGGATGGCCTGACCCGACAGGGGCACGCCCAATACTATACCAACCAAACAATATAGCTAACTTGTAGCGATGTGTTGTAAGGATGAGAGTTGTTGTAGCTTGTTTTTGAAAAAACTGCTGAATTGTTTATTTAAAGTTATTGACTAAATTTATTATCTTATGGACTTCATTGTCAGTTAGTTCTGCAAACATTGGTAAGGAGACACAATGTTCGGCCAGATATTCTGACTTAGGGAAGTCGCCCTTCTTGTATTGTAGAAAACTGTATGCTTTCTGCAAATGACACGGCACCGGATAATGTTGTGCAGTAGCAACGCCATTCTCGGTCATGTACTGCATAAATCTGCCCCTGTCGGGTACGGTAACGACGAACAGGTGAAAAGCCGACACGACATCTTTGCGTATCAATGGTAGTTTGACGAGTGGATTGTTGATCTGTTGCAGGTATTTTTCAGCTATCTGATTTCGTTTGTTGTTCCATTGTGCCAGGTGCTGGAGCTTTATGTCAAGTACAGCGGCCTGGATGCCGTCCATTCGCATGTTGTAGCCTATTTCGTCGTGGTAGTAGCGTACCTGGCTGCCGTGGCTGCGCAGGCTGAACATCTTGTTGCGGTATGATTCGTTGTTGGTAGTGACGCCGCCACCTTCGCCGTAGGCACCAAGGTTCTTGCCCGGATAGAAGCTAAAGCATGCCATCTCGCCAAAGCTGCCTACTCGTGTGCCTTTATAAGTAGCACCATGAGCCTGTGCCGCATCTTCTACAAAGTAAATGTCATGCTCCCTGCAAATAGCCAGAAGTGCATCGATATCACAGGGTTGGCCATAAAGATGCACACCGATGATGGCTTTTGTTTTGGATGTTATCAGCTTGCGAAGCTGTTGTGTATCAATATTGTAGTATTCGTCGCAGTCGGCAAACACTGGTGTAGCGCCTACATACGACACGCCCCATGCGGTGGCGACAAAGGTGTTGGCGGGCAAAATGACTTCATCTCCCTTGCCTATACCAAGTGCTTCCATGGCAAGATGCAAGGCAGATGTGCCACTGTTGAGCCCGACAGCATAGCTTGTGTCGCAAAAGCGTGCGAAATGGTTCTCGAATCTTTCAACAAACGGCCCTCCGGAGAACGCAGTCTGTTCGATAACGTCTTCGATGGCAGCTTTTATATCTTGTTTGATGGTCAGGTACTGCCGGTGCAGGTCTAAGAATGGTATCATGTGTGATTAGTCTATGTATTTAATGATTTTGGCAGGATTGCCGGCTACCACTGCTTTGGGTGGTACATTTTTGGTAACGACACTACCGGCGCCTATGACAGCGGCGTCACCTATCTCTACTCCGCACAGTATGGTGGCACTTGTACCGATGGAGGCATGGTTGCCTACCTTGGTTTCTACCATATTCCAGTCGGCATCTGTCTGCATCGAACCATCCGGGTTGACCGCCTGTGGGTATTTGTCATTGATGAAGCTCACATTGTGACCTACAAAAACACCATCGCCGATGTGTACGCCTTCGCAGATGAAGGTATGGCTCGATATTTTGCAGTTTTTGCCGATGTATGCGCCTCGTTGTATCTCTACGAATGTTCCGACCTTGCTGCCGTCACCTATTTCACAGCCGTAAGCATTTACAAAATCGTAGATCTTTACATCCTTGCCTACCTTTACGTTTCGGAGCGATTGTTTGGGTGAGTCAATATTCAGTATTTCCATATTATTCGAATTCTATATATTTTCCTTTGTTTTGGATTGATTTTTCGGCTGCTTCGAGGATTTTTACTACTTGCAGGCCGCTGGTAGAAGATGACAGAGGAGCATTGCCGGTCTGGATAGAGCGGATAAAGTCTTTTGCCATGGATGTCAATGCTTCAGTTTGCGGTATTTTGGGTATGGTAATGTCACCGATGCGGTAATCTATGAGTAAGCGGTCGCGGTCACTTTCGGGCATAATGCTGTAGCCTTTATCGTATATGCGGAGCTTTTCGGTTGTTTCGAGGTCATTGAACAGAATCATTTTTTTGTCGCCACCTATGAGCATTTGCCTTATCTTCACAGGTGATACCCATGAGCAGTTGAAGTGGGCAATCTTGTTGTCTTGATAAAACAAGGTCAGATATGCAATATTGGCCAGATTGTTGGCCGTATGTGCAGCACCTACTGCCTGTACAGCTACAGGGAAATCATCCATCAGGTAATTGCAGATAGAGATGTCGTGTGGTGCGAGGTCCCAGAGTACATTCACATCGCGTTGAAACAAGCCGAGATTGATGCGCGTACTGTCTATGTACTGCACTTTTCCTATTTCGCCTGCCTGTACCAGTTGCTTTATTTTCTGAACAGCATCTGTATAAAGATAAGTATGATCTACCATCAGGACTTTATTGTTCTGTCCGGCTATTTCCATCAGTTCTCTGGCTTCGGCTACCGAACTGGTCATAGGTTTTTCGATGAGCACGTGTTTGCCGGCCAGTAATGCCTGACGTGCAAGCCCGAAGTGGGTGAAAACCGGCGTTGCGATGGCAACAGCATCTATCTCAGGATTGTCAATGATATCTTCGTAACGAGTGGTCGTGTGTATTTTCGGATAGGCTTTGCGCACACGTTCGAGTTGTTTTTCGCTCAGGTCGAATACCATTACTACTTCTGAGTGTTCAGTAGAGTTGAAATTTCTCACCAGGTTTGGGCCCCAGTATCCGTATCCTACGATGGCTGTTTTCATTTATCAATATTTACTTTAGTTGGATCGAATTGGCGCAGGTTAATGAAAATTTTAAAAAGCTCAATATATACCTTTCTGATGATAGCCCATGAAGCGCCCTTACTGGTACCATAAACCCGCGGAATATATTTAGAGTCAACTTCAATTGGCTTTATGAACAGCCGGTTGAGCTTGGCACATATTTCACTTTCTATAAAAGAACTTTGAGCCTTCAGATCGAGTTGCGTCAGAATATGTGTTTTATAGACCTTTACCCAGTTGACGTCTCTGAGCTTTAGCCCTATGAATAATGAATTCACAAGCTTGTTCATGTATGAAAGCGAATTTCTGAAAAACGAATACGACTGATTTTCTTTTCGGTAAAACGCTATATAATTCTTATCGGAAAATGAAGCATAGGGTAGCAATTCTTCTGAATCAAACTGGCCGTCGCCCGGTATGAATACAACATTTTCATTCTTCGCATTGAAATAAATATCACGTATAGACAAACCAATTCCCAGGTTCTTTTCGTGAAATATTCCTCTTACTGCATGGTCTGTATCGCATATTGTGTGGATGATATCGCGCGAGCCGTCCGTACTACAGTCGTCCACAACTATGATTTCGTATTGGTCGCTCAATCTGGCAGCTACCGATTTTGCTTTGAGGTACACATCTTTGATTGTACCTGCTTCGTTGTAACACAAAATACCAATAGACCATGACTGCATAAACCGGAATTGACCGTAAAAATATATAATAACGCACGAAACGAGGATTTGATTTGGAATAAATTGCTTAAGTTTTCTTTTTTCTGGCTTTTAGCATCATCTTTGCATAAAATTTTAATATACTTATGGCACGCGATTTTGAAAAACTCCTGTCAGGATTTGTAAATAGAATTGAAGAGTCGTCAACTCTCAGAATGGCTCAAATGGCTAGAAATCTCAAGGCAAAAGGCTATGATGTCATCAACCTGAGCCTTGGTGAGCCGGATTTCGATACACCACAACACATCAAAGATGCCGCTACAGCTGCCCTCAATGCCGGTATCACCAAATATACACCGGTAGCCGGACTGCTCGAACTCAATCAGGCAATCGTAGAAAAATTCAAGCGCGATAATAATATAGAGTGGGCTACCGAAAACATCGTGGTATCTAACGGCTCGAAGCAGAGTTTCGCCAATGTCTGTTTTGCCTTAATCAACCCCGGTGACGAAGTGGTCATCTTTTCGCCTTACTGGGTATCGCATTACGAAATCGTCAAAATGACAGGTGGTGTCCCGGTTGAAGTAAAGGCCGGTATCGATCAAAATTACAAAATAACAGCCCAACAACTCGAAAAAGCTCTTTCACCCAGAACCAAAATGCTCGTATTCTCGAGTCCATGCAACCCGACCGGATCTGTTTTCTCAAAAGAAGAACTCGAAGCGTTTGCTGAAGTATTGCAAAAATACCCTGACGTCATCATCGTGTCGGACGAGATATACGAATACATCAACTTTACCGGCAATCATACAAGCATCGGTTCGCTTCCTTCTGTAGCAGATCGTACCGTCACGCTCAACGGCTTTGCCAAAGGCTTTGCCATGACCGGCTGGCGAATAGGCTACATGGGCGCACCTAAGGAAATAGCCAAGGCATGTGTCAAATTCCAGGGGCAGGTCACCTCAGGTGCATCCTCCTTCGGGCAGTATGCCTCATCAGTAGCATTGCGCTCAGATCTAAAACCAACATTCGATATGGTCAAAGCCTTCAAAAAACGCCGAGACCTCCTCATCAGCCTGGTCAAAGACATTAAAGGGATGAAATGCAACAAACCCGAAGGCGCCTTCTACCTCTTCCCCGATATCAGTGCCTTTTTCGGAAAATCATACGGCAAAACAAAGATTAAAACCGCCGAAGAACTCTGCGAATACCTGCTCAATCACGCTCACGTCGCTCTCGTAGGTGGCGAAGGTTTCGGCGCTCCCAATTGCCTGCGCATCAGTTATGCCGCCTCCGACCAAGACATACGCAAGGCAATGAACCGCATCAAGGAAGCACTCGAAGAACTGAAATATACCTAAGGTTCGTCAGTAGAGCGCAAGTACAGAATGTTATTCAACAGGAGTAAACATTGCAAGCCAATATCGTAGCTAAATCTGATGAACCGGCAAGGATTTATTCGTATATGGTATTTTATATATACTAACCCGTCTTGATTTGTTGATTAGGGCGTATCCCTGTCGGGTCGGGCTATTCGGCTTACTTCGTGCCGCCTGCTATCCCTTACCTTTACTTTGCATTTGAGATTAAATTCTTAACTTTAACAAAGGGAAAGCAGAAGTGAACTATATCCCTCACTAGGAATAAGTCCTATGTCGCGTATTAGTCTTCTGCTATTCCCTT
>JAIBCG010000048.1 GCA_019694295.1 Saprospiraceae bacterium | reverse complement strand
TTACCGTTTGCCCCGGCGAAGTATCTGCCTTAATTCTCTTAATTTCTGAATGGTTCAAAAAAAATGCTGAATATTAATGTTTCACAACAGCATACATCTTACATTTCACTAACAACTAACAACTAACAACTAACCACTTACCCAAGCCGCGTGAAGGATAGGAGCCGGCACGAAGTAAGGCGGATAGCCTGACCCGACAGGGGCACGCCCTGATGCAAAACACAATTTGGATGACCGTTGTGATGTTTTTGGATGAAAAAGATAAAATCGTGATTTGGATTGTGGCAGTTTGAGTATATTTGTCGGTTATGGGGAAAGATATACTGAAAGTTGATATTCACACGCATATAATACCGAAGTCAATGCCGGATTGGGTAAAAAGATTTGGCTACGATGGTTTTATTTCGTTAGACCACCATGCTCCGTGTAGGGCAAGGATGATGCTGGGCGACAGGTTTTTCAGGGAGATAGAGCATAACTGTTGGGACGGTGCACAGCGTGTGATAGACTGTGACAGGCATGGTGTGGATGTGCAGGTGCTGTCGCCGATACCGGTGCTGTTTCACTACTGGGCGAAAGCGCAGGATGCTCTGGATACGAGCCGGTACCTGAATGATTATACAGCCGAGGTGGTAAGGTCGAACCCTAGGCGGTATATAGGTCTGGGAACGATACCGCTGCAGGACCCGCAGCTGGCGGTGGGTGAGATGGTGCGTTGTGTGGAAGAGCTCGGGCTGGCAGGTGTAGAGATAGGCTCTCACATCAATGATTGGAATCTGGAAAACAGCCATCTGTATGAATTCTACGCTGAGGCTGAAAGGAGGGGTGTGGCGTTGTTCGTGCATCCGTGGGATATGATGGGCAAGGACAAAATGAGCAAATATTGGCTTCCGTGGCTGGTAGGCATGCCGGCAGAGACTTCGCTGGCTATCTGTTCGATGATATTTGGTGGTATTTTTGAAAAATTTCCGAAACTGAGGGTGGCGTTTGCGCATGGTGGCGGATCGTTTCCGGCTTCGATAGGGCGTATAGAGCACGGCTTTAATATGCGGCCCGACTTGGTAGCGGTGGATAATAAGGTGAACCCGAGGGCTTACATTGGAAGGTTTTACCTTGACTCGCTGGTACATGACCCGAGGGCATTGCAGTACAATATTGATCTGTTCGGGGCTGAGAAGATTGCCTTGGGTACTGATTACCCGTTTCCGCTGGGCGAGCTGCAGCCGGGCAAGTTGATTGAATCGATGGGCTATGATGACGAAACACTCGAATGGCTGCTGCACAAAACGGCATTCGAATGGCTTGATGTGGATGTTAACCGATATAAATAAAAGAAAATAGATGACGGAATTTAGAAATACTGAAGCGTACGCCCATGAACTCGACCGGCAGGATGTGCTGTCAGGCTTCAGGGAGAGATTCTTTATACCAAGGGATGCAGAAGGCAATGAACAGATATACCTGTGTGGCAATTCGTTGGGGCTGCAACCGAAAACGACAAAGGAATACATCGACAATGAATTGGAAGACTGGAAGAATCTAGGTGTGGAGGGGCATGTGCATGCCCGTCATCCGTGGATGCCGTATCATGAGTTTCTGACCGAAAAAATGGCACGGATAGTGGGGGCGCTTCCGTCAGAGGTTGTGGTGATGAACTCGCTGACTGTTAACCTCCACCTGATGATGGTGTCGTTCTACCGGCCTACAAAGGAACGCTACAAGATATTGATAGAGTATAGCCCGTTCCCGTCCGACATTTATGCTGTGAAGTCGCAGCTCGAATACCATGGTTATGATGCCGAATCGGCCCTGATACACCTGAAGCCTGAAGAGGGAACGGATATAGTAAGTCTGGAAAGCTATCGGAGAATACTGGAAGAAGAAGGCGAAAGGATTGCCCTGGTGATGATAGGCGGTGTGAATTATTATACAGGACAGCTGTATCCACTGGCAGAGATGACCAGGCTGGCACATGCCACAGGGGCGATGATTGGTTTTGACCTGGCGCATGGTGCCGGCAATGTAAGGCTCAGTCTGCATGATGTGGGTTGTGACTTTGCGGTGTGGTGTAGCTACAAATATCTCAATTCGGGGCCGGGAAGTTTGGCCGGATGCTTTGTACATGAGCGACACAAAGATTTTGACGGGCCGAGGTTAGCAGGTTGGTGGGGGCACGAAAAGGAGAGTAGGTTCAGGATGGGCCCCGACTACATACCAATACCCGGAGCTGAAGGCTGGCAGTTGTCGAATCCGCCGATATTGTCGATGGCGGCCATCATGGCATCACTTGATATATTTGATGAAGCCGGCATGGATAGGCTGGTCGAAAAATCAAGAAATCTGACGGCTTATACAGAATATTTGATAAAGGCTATAGATTCTGATGCGATAGAGCTGATAACACCAACTGAGCCCGGGCAGCGTGGTTGTCAGTTGTCGATACGTGTAAAGGGTGCAGATAAGACCTTGTTCGGCAAGATAAGTGAAGCCGGCGTAATAGCCGACTGGCGCGAGCCCGATGTGGTAAGGATAGCACCCGTGCCCTTGTACAACAGCTATCTTGATGTATTTCGGTTTGTACAGATACTGCGGGCATCTTTATAATTATTTGATTTTAAAACAAAGTACCTGGCGTATGAGAATAAATGCAAGGACACTACTGATAATTGGGGCAACTTTACTGGGGCTTTATCTTGTCTATAAACTGAGTGATATAGTCAGTTATGTGCTGATAGCCTGGGTGCTTTCGTTACTGGGCAGGCCGGTGAGCGAATTTTTGAAGAAGATACTTACATTCAGAAAAATTAAGCCGGGCAATACTTTGCTAGCATTTCTGACGATGTTGTTATTTTTCCTTGTGCTGACAATTTTGTTCTGGTTGTTCGTACCGCTTGTGATAGAGCAGGCCAACAACCTATCGAAGGTGGATATATCTGCCTTGAACAATACCCTGCACATACCGCTCAACGAGTTAAAGAACTGGCTCGTACAGTACGGGCTGATATCGCCAACCGTTGACATTGACCAGCAGATACTTGCCAATATTAAGAAGTTTATTGAGCCGTCAAAGGTGGGTGCTTTTTTTACTTCGGCAGTAGGTGCTGTTGGCAATGCTGTCATAGCGGCAACATCCATCATGTTCATTCTGTTCTTTTTTCTGAAAGACCAGACCATGTTTGATGATTTTCTCAAGTCGTTGCTTCCTAAGAAATACGAAGACCATGTAATAAAGGCCTTGCACAGTATATCTACGATGCTCAGGAGTTATTTTGGGGGCATCGTACTACAGGTGAGTATCCTTACCGTGCTGATATCGGTAGCCTTGACTATACTTGGTATAAAAAATGCCCTCCTGATAGCTTTTTTTGGGGCGCTGATGAATGTCATTCCTTACATAGGCATAGTGATAGCTATGTTGTTCGGTGTGATGATTACCATTTCGTCCAATCTCGATCTGAACTTCTACACTGAGATAGTGCCTATGATCATCAAGGTTTTACTGACTTTTGGAGCGACCCAGCTGGTGGATAATTTTCTGGTGCAGCCTTATGTTTACTCAAAGAGTGTTGACGCACACCCGCTTGAGATATTCCTGGTCATAATGGTAGCCGGCAAAACGGGAGGTATTCTTGCTATGCTCATAGCAATACCAAGTTACACTGCTCTAAAGCTGGTAGCCAAAGTCTTTTTTAATCAGTGGCGGATAGTGCAGCACATAACCGGAGGATTAGACGAACCGGACAGAGAATAAAAACAAAAAGGTACCAGACCTGCTGATACCTTTTCATTAGACTTGAAATTTTTCTTTATTTCTTGTCCTGCTTTGAGAATACCCTTTTCAGTAGTTCGGTGACACGTTTGGCAGGGTCTTTTCTTATCTGCAACTCTTCGCCTTGGATCATGCCGAACAGACCGTCGAGTGCTTTGTTGGTAATGTAGTCGTCGATGCGTGGATTTACCTTGTTGACCAGTGGCAGACTGTTGTATTTGTCCACTATTTGTTTGTAGTAATCGAGTGCGCCAAATTTGTTCAGAGACTGTACGATAACCGGATTAAACTGTCCGTAGAGTTTAGTACGGGTGTTGTTTTCTAAGTAACGTGTGGCAGCATCCTGATTGCCCATGAGAATACCGAGTGCGTCCTGGATGGTCATAGCTTTGATGGCATCTACGAATATTGGTTTAGCACTCTTGGCGGCATCAGAGGCAGCAGCGTTAAATTTTTCAATAAGCTGGGCTTCAACATTGTTGAATCCCGGGATTACTTTTAGTTTGTCTGCGATTTTGGCTACATCTGGTGGAAGCACAATTTTATAAATACTGTTCAGATAGCCGTTGGTCTGTGACAGCTGGCTCGAACCGTTGCTCACACCTATCTGTAATGCTTGTTTGAGACCTTCTGCGGTTTCGTTTTTACCTCCACCTTGCATTGAATTGGCTGCATCCATAGCTTTTTGTAGTTCGGCAGGTGTACAACTCGCCATGAAGAGTGCGCATAAGATGAATGTAAAACCTGTGATGTATTTTTTCATTTTTGTTTTTTATTATTAAGACGTATTATTTTACAAAAGTAATTCCTTTACGTTGGAATTAGTATTTTTTTAACAAGCTGAGCTGTCCGGGCTTATTTTAAAATCTTGTTGTATTTTGCCGGATTATTCAACAGTTCGACTGCATCTTTGATTTCGTTATCATTTTTTAACTTTACCTGTACTCTGCCTTTTTCGTAATAAAAGCGAGAGGCAATTTCGCCACTAAGGAGGCTCAGGATACGGTCTTTGTTGGCGGCAAGGTCTTTTTGTTTTTCAGATTCTATTTTGTTTTTCAGGTTGGAGTATTCATTTTGTACGGTAGAGAACATTTTTGATTTCTCGGCTTCTGTCTTCAACTGGCTCAGGAGATGTTCTGTTTTTGATTCGTATGTAAATTTTTTATCTTTAAGGAATTTCAGGAATGCATCCCAGTCGATAAAGCTAAAAGTCTTCACATCAACCGGAGTTGGATTTTTGTTAACGTAATCTGTTGCGAAATCGAATATCATGAGTTTGTCATCGAGTGCTTTCATCAGGTCTGTTTTGTCTGTAATCGGGATTTCGACATCGGGTTGTACGCCACCGCCATCCTTGACCTTGCGGCCGTTTCTGGTTTTGAAGGTCGCCTGCAGTGAGTCAGCCACCGGCACAGGTTCGCCATTGACGTAAGAGACTGCCTGTATGCAACGGCCACTTGGCACGTAGTATTTAGCCGTTGTTACTTTTATACGGGCGTTGTAGCCAATCTCGCGGAAATTCTGTACCAGACCCTTACCGAATGTCCGCTGACCCATGATGACAGCCCGGTCGAGGTCTTGCAATGCACCGGAGACAATTTCAGAAGCGGATGCCGACATTTTGTTTACGAGCACCACGATTTCTATTTTTTCATCACTTGGGTTCATAGTAGTACGGTACACCATATCGCGGTCTTTTACCTTGCCACGGGTAGATACGATTTCTTCGCTTTTGGGCACGAATATGTTGCAGATGCTAACCGCTTCGTTCAACAAGCCACCACCATTATCGCGCAAGTCGAGAATCAGGCCTTTCAGATTCGGATTGTCTGATTTCAGGTCTTTCAGAGCATCCAGAATGTTGTTGGCTGCATTTTTGGTAAATGTAGTAAGTGCGATATAGCCGATATTAGGCGAAATTTCTTCGAAATGTGGAACATTTTTAGTGTTCACTTCATCACGCTTGACAGATAAAGTCATTTCACCGGTAGCCGGGCGCGATATCTTTAGCGTTACTTCAGATCCCGGAAATCCCTGAAGGATGGAGTTGAGTTCGTCTTCTGTTTTTCCTTTGGCCGATTTGCCATCCACTTCCATTATCATATCACCCGCCTTGAGACCTGCTTTCTGTGCCGGACTGCCATCCATTGGCGCCATAATCATGATATAATCGTCTCTGAGGCGAAACCTGACACCGATTCCGTTGTATTTTCCTTCTGTGATGTATCGGAAGCCTTCCACCTGCGATTCGGAATAATAGTTGGTGTATGGATCCAGCGATTTCATCATGGCGTCGATGCCCGTCTTCATGAGCTTTCCGGGATCCAGCTCGTCAACATACTGCGTGTTCAGTTCCTTGAAGGTGTTGGCGAACAGTTCGATATTTTTTGTTATTTCGAAGTAATTGCCGGTAACAAATGGTGAATTGATGGCTGCGATGCCTGTAAGTGCTATAAATCCGGCTATGAGTATCGGTTTGTTGAATATTTTTTTCATAAATCAATGAAAGATGTCTGACTAAAATGTATTTGCTTATAAATAACGCAACACTTGTTTAATTGTTGGATTGGGCTCCTGAATTGTGAGACATCAGTTTTGTGTGAGTAATAATCCGTCCTAAACGTAAAATAAACAAGAGAATAAATCAGTAAAGCTAAGTTGCTTTAGAGCGGGTTGCATGTGATACTGACTCATTTGGAAAATCAACAACAATGTGTTGAAACTATACTATTAGTCATTAAAGCTCTGTATCATAAGATTATCAATAAATAACTCTTTATCGCCATTGGCATTCCAGATTGAAATAGTTAGTTTATCCCATTTTACTACCGGAACGATTGCATCTAAATAAATATTTTCAGTTTCGCCATCAGATATAAACCGATGTACATGTATTAAATTGGTTTGTATAACTGTATCCTTGTCGTAAAATTGTACAATGAACTGTGCTTGCTTCCATATATCCCACTCTTTTATGGTACAACGAAAATCAGCTGAAGCTCTAATCCATTTTTTAAAGCTTGAATTATTTTGTATGCTATATAATGAAGTTTGTTGCAACTCTTTATTTATTTTGATTAAATTATTGTTTGTTTCCTGTACTGCATTTTGAGAAGTGTCATTATCAAAAGAATTACGGTATAATATTATTTCATTTTTAGGTGTGCCATAAAAAGCATGTGGGTTGTCAAGTAGTTTTTTGTCCTCATCACTTTCGTTCCACCTTCCTGCTACTTTCCAGTAATATTCTCTTGTTACATCTGTGATTTGTGTATTCCCTGCATGCGCATGATATGTCCACCATATATTCATATATGTAAAAAAAAGAACAGGAATAGCTAATATTGTGGCTGTCCGTTTATTTTTTGTCATACGTTCAATAAGAGCACAAAAAGGAAATGCTAAAATGGGGTAAGATTGAATCATAGCTCTACCGGCTGTATTTCCATAATCCCAAATGTCCCAAGCAGTAACTATGTATAAATTTATTATAGTAAAAGCTATTATTGCTACTTTGTTCACTCCGGTTTTTAAATAAAAATAGAGACCTGTTAGTGGCAATATCATCATGGGACAATATCGTAGCCAACCACATTTATAGCTTAATGTATAATTATAAAGATGAGGGTGAAGCCAGCTAAAACCTTGGTCCTGATAGCTATAAACAAACCATTCGTTCGCTACCCATTTCCAATAAATCAGTTGTATTGAAAAAACTGCCAATGCAGAAACGGCTATTATAAGATGCTTTGAAAAATGTTGCCGTATAAATCTGATTTTAGGTATCAGGTCTTTAGAAGAGTTAATAGTCCAGAGTAAGGGAATCAGCGCAGAAATAATATCTGTTGGCCTGATGAGTGTTGCTAATCCGATGAGTATGCCGATAGAAAAGGCAGATTTATATGAGGGGCTTTTTTGAAAAATTATTGTTAAGAATATATTAAGACAATAGATTGTAAATAATACATTGTGGGTCATTGCCTGGTCTATACTGGAATAGTTTAAATAATTAGTGCCTATTGCATAGCACAATAGCAGAATGGCAACAGTACTGTCTTTAAAAAAATGTAATAAAATTTTTCTTAAAAAGAATAACCCGATAAAAGCATAAAATAACATCCCGACACCTATAGCAAACTGATAGGGGTAAGAAAACCCATCGGCCGGGTATGCAGGGTTTAGCTTGCACCAGAGATGAGCCATAAAAAAAAACGGCATCATAGTTATGGCCTGCCCACTCGAATATTTCATTACATAGTTGCTTGATTTTGTATGGACAAATGCCTGTTGGAAATCAGGGGTCGGGGAGTATTTTGCTAAAATACTATCTTTAAACGCACATTTTTTTATATCTTTATAGATAAATAATGCAGGAAGATACATATAGTAGCCCGAAGCGTCCCAGCTGATAGTTGCCTCCGTTCCTGACTGTTTCCATTTTGGGTAAAATATGAACGCTGTGTATATCATAATGATATAGCAAAAACATAAAGCAATGACGGATATTTTTTTTGCCATTTAGTTTTTATAAAATTTATAGGTAGTTGTCTTCTTACTGTTCTCAATTTTAATCACATACATACCATTTGGTAAGTCTTGTATAGGAATAGTACATAGTGCCAATAAACTATTGATTTCTTTAATTTTTTGTCTGTAGCCTTCCCTTTTGTCAGACACGGTAAAGGTATAAAAATCAGTTAATATTCATATTTAAAATTTTATTTATATAAATCCAAGGACTCATTCCATTTAAAGCTTTGTGCGGATGATTCTGGTTGTAATCCATCTGCCACTCAAAAGCCAACGCATTGACCTGGTAGATTGTTTCAAACAAATAAGCATCTAATACATCTTCTCTAAAGGTCCTGTTCAATCTTTCGATATAAGCATTTTGCGCCAGTTTTCCGGGCTGAATGAATTGTAGCTTAATATTGTTTTCTTCACAAAACGATGTGAATACTTTTGATATAAACTCAGGACCATTATCTGTTCTAATCCTTTTTGGTTTTCCTCTCTCAATAATCAATTCTTTTAAACGATTGACTAACCTTATCGCCGGAAACGAATAATAGGCCTCACTGATGAGGGCCTCTCTGTTGCAATCATCAATTACATTCAATATTCTGAATCTTCTTCCATTGGTCAGGCTATCACTCATAAAGTCAATAGACCAAGTCTGATTGATCCGAGCAGGCACCCCCAGAGTTTGCTTTATTCGGGAGGGAAGCCTTTGTTTTCGCTTTCTTCTCATTTTTAAATTAAGCATTCTATAAACTCTCAAAACTCTTTTCCTATTCCATTTAATACCTTCCAAGCGTATTTTCCCATAATAAGTATCAAAACCTCTGGTTGGATATCTTTCAGCCAACTGATTAAGCCGGTCTATTACAGAACCGTCATTTTTAATGGTTCGATAATAGAACATACTTCGGTTAAGACCAACTATTCTGCACGCCCTGCTAATGCTGATTGATTCTTTTTCAACCGCCTGTTCGGCCAGTTCTTTACGATGGCAGGGCGCTAAAGCTTTTTTTCAAAAATATCCTTTAAGATACGATGGTCTAAACTCAAGTCAGCATACATACGCTATTAAGCGAGCATTTTCCTCTTGTAAGGCTTTGAGCTCCTTCAGCTGTTGAGTGTCCATCCCGCTATACTTATGCTTCCATGAGTAAAAGTTAGGAGTTGCTATACCATATTCACGGCATATGTCTTTAACACTCTTTCCAAATTCATATTCTTTAAGAATATTGATAATTTCCGACTCAGTAAATTTTGATCTCTTCATGACAGTAAATTTAATCATTTATTATATTTTTAAACTGTCTGAAAAATGGGGAAGTTTACCCAAAAGGGAAGGCTACAAAAATGGGGAAGTTTACCTAGATATGGAATAGAGGAAAACAGAGCGATAGATGTGTATTTTTTAATCATTAAAGTATTCTTATAGAATTACTTGATAATAACGTCAGGCAAATATAAAATTAGTAATGTTGAAATTGTAAATCTTTCAAAATTCTCTTTAGATATAAAACTTGAGCCAGGAACAACAAAATGTTCAACTCTGACGTAACTTTACCAATCAAACCGAAATATGACAATTAAGATATTACGATTTCTGATAGGCATTTTCTTCATTTCTTTATTTTTTATTGAAATGACCTCCTGCCGAAAGCAACAGGATTTCTTTAAGGACAGTAGTGCCATGGTGGTGTTCTCCAGAGATACGCTGAGTTTTGATACCGTTTTTACGACACAGGGTTCTGCTACTCGGCTGATTAAGGTATTTAACAGCTACGACCAGCCCATATTGTTGAGCAAGGTGTGGCTTGAAAAACAGAATACCTCCAAATTCAACCTAAATGTTGACGGAATTCCGGGTAGAACGGTGACTGATGTTGAAATCGAAGCCAAGGACAGTATCTACATCTTCGTAGAAGTAACCATCAACCCCGATGATCCGGTTTCCATTAGCCCGTTTGTGGTTGAAGAAAATCTTTTCGTTGAAGTAAACGGCAATACTCAAAAAGTTATTCTCGAAGCCTGGGGCCAGAATGCCAACTACATCCCGAACAACACCAACAGCAACGGACTTGCCATCACCACCTGCAATCTGGGTAGCCTGAGCTGGAACGATCCGAAGCCTTATGTGATATTTGGTGTACTGTTCATCGATAGCTGTACGGTCAACATTCCTGCCGGAACGAAAATATACGTTCATGGCGGCATTGCCAATAACAGCCTTGGTAAATACAGTGACGGTATCATATATGTATTGCCGAATGGCAAACTCAACATTCAGGGTACGAAGGAAAACCCCGTCATCATACAAGGAGACCGCCTCGAAAAAGAGTTTTCTGACATACAGGGTCAGTGGGCAGGCATCAGGTTTGCGCCCGGCAGCAAGAACAACATCATCCGCTATGCCGAAATCAAGAATTCGATTGTAGGCGTACGTGCCGACTCTGCCTCTCAGGTAAGAATGTACAATACAAAGATTTATAATACTTCGTCCAGTGGTGTCATTGCCGAACATTGTATATTCGTTGCCGAAAATTGTCTGTTCTACAACAACGGTGGCAATGCGGTACAAACTGAATTCGGTGGAGATATTTTCCTCAGATATTGCACCATGGCGAGCTACGGCAATAATCAAGCTGCACTCAGATTGTCTAATACGCGCTGTCTTGATCAGTTTTGTAATACTTTTGCTACCTACCCGTTGAATGCCGATGTTCAGAACTGTATCATTGCAGGGTCGCAGGAAGATGAACTTTCATTCCTGAATAAAAGCCAGAATCAGGCTGACTTTGTATTAAAAATGAAAAACAATATCGTAAGGGCGAAAGATATACTGAAGCAAGATGCATACCCTGATTTTTTTGATAAAATATGCAACTCGTGCATTAGCCTGAAGCCTTCTGACAAGTTGTTCAGGAATATAAGCAAACAGATGTATCAACTTGATACCTTATCGGTTGCTGAACAAAGGGCAGTGCCAATACCATTGATCACCAAAGATATTGAAGACGCAGACCGCGACCCTGTAACACCGGATATAGGTGCCTACGAGTATCAGTACTGAGATGGATGCTCAGGTTCAATGACCGTACTGAATACAGACGTTCTTGGGTTCGGTAAAGAATTCGAGTGCTTCTGTACCACCTTCGCGACCTAAGCCTGAGTTTTTTACGCCACCAAATGGTGTTCGCAAATCGCGTAATAGCCAGCAGTTGATCCAGACGATGCCGGCTTCTATTTTTTCTGCCATCCGGGTTGCTCTTGTTATGTTTTCTGTCCAGATGCTGCTCGCTAGGCCGTATTCGGTACTGTTAGCCATTGTCAATGCTTCTTCTTCTGTGTAAAATGGTGTAATGGTCACTACAGGACCGAAAATCTCTTCCTGATTGGTACGGCATTGGTAATCAAGACCTTCAATGACCGTTGGGCTTATGAAGTAACCTTCAGCACAACGCCCCGGTAGGCTTACCTGGCCACCGCCGGTTAGTATGACACCGCCTTCTTGTTTTGCCAGCTCTATGTATGAAAGGATTTTTTCCATGTGTGGTTTTGACACGACTGCCCCAATTTTACTGTCACTATCATTCGGATCGCCCAATTTCAGTTTTTCAACTGCCTCCACAAAATCTTTTTTAAATTTCTGGTAAATGGATGCCTCAACGAATATCCGGCTACCGCAAAGGCATATCTGTCCTTGGTTCGAAAAAGAAGAATTGACCGTTGTTTTGAGCATCAGCTCGTAATTGCAGTCGGCGAATATGATGTTCGGATTTTTTCCGCCTAACTCTAGCGACATTTTTTTGAACTTCGGTGCGACTACGGATGCTATGTGAGCTCCGGTTTTGGTACCTCCGGTAAATGAAATGGCCTTGATGCCCTTGTGCTGAATGATGGCTTCACCGGCTTTGGTACCCAGACCGTGCACTATATTGAGCACGCCCGGTGGCAATCCTGCTTCGATGCAGATTTTTGACAGGAGAAAAGCCGTATAAGGCGTTATTTCTGAAGGCTTAGCTACGACTGTATTGCCGGTAGCGAGGGCAGGAGCAATTTTCCAGCTGAAAAGGTATAAGGGAAGATTCCAGGGTGAAATACAGCCGACTGCACCGAGTGGTTGCCGCAAGGTATAGTTGATGGCTTTTTCGGCAATATGGTTTGCCTCAGAGCTCCAGTTCATGATGGCTGTAGCATAAAATTTGAAATTGCTGACAGCACGCGGAATATCTACACGTTGTGCCAGTTTGTAAGGCTTTCCATTGTCTTTTGATTCGGCAAGGGCAAATTCGTCTGATCTTTGTGAAATGAGTTCAGAAATCCGTATCAGGTAATCGTGCCTTTGTTCAATGGTCAAGTTTTTCCAGCCTTCATAAGCCTTGTTGGCGGCATCTACTGCCTGGTTTACATCTTCCTCGTCCGAGTCTGGAATCTGCGAATAAACCTTGCCTGTCGCCGGCTCATAATTGTCGATATAGCACCCACCTGTTGGTGGTACAAGTTCGCCATTTATATAGTTTTGAATGAATTCCATCCTAGAGTTTACTTGTTGCCGGTTGTAAAATAAAAACTGAGCTGCTTCTTTAGGTGGTCGGGCAGTACAGGTAGTTCTGACCTCGGTATCATCAAAGTAGAGATATTATGCAGGTCGAAGAATATGTGGTGCTTGATGGCCGTATTCAGCAGATAATCGAATCCTGAAGAGCCACCTGTACCTATTTTTCGACCAATGATGCGCAGTACCATCTGTGCATGCCTATACCGCCAGGTAGTAAGCAGTTCGTCGATGTCCACGAGCTTACTCAGCAACTGAAACGGCATTTGAAGAATAGGCTCATCGCGATAGAGGTTGATGAACAGTGCTCCGAGTGTAGCTTTGTATGACAATTTCAGAGCGCCTTTATTAAGCATTTCATTATGCTTGTTCTCATCAAGTACCGATGCAAAGAATGTATCCGTAGAGCCAAGCATGTTCATTCTCATTTGTTTTTCGGCTGCAGTAAGATAATCGGTTGCGTCTATTGCCTGCCTTTCTTTGTCCAGCATATTGTCCACAGCTTTCTTGTAGGCCTCAAGGAACAAGAAATCGTTTCTGTGAAGGAATGGCGTTCGTTCCAGCCATTTTTCTATCAATTGAAGCATAGAGTCAGCATTCTCCAAGTCGTGAAGTTCCTTGCTTTCTTGTTCGGAAAATACGGTTGCATAAGGAATGTTGTTATAGGTCTCGCGATATTTTTCCTTCAAGCCAAGAGCTACTTCTACCTTACGGAACTGGAAACTCTGGAATCCGCTTGCCGGGAAAAGATAATTTCTGAAGTCAAGAAAGTCGAGAGGCGTGATGGTCTCGAGTACATCTATCTGTTTTACGAGTACCTGGAGTATCTCTGTTATTCTGTTCAATCTGTGTACGGCTGTACCAATGTTGTTCTCATCAACATTGTCGTTTCTGAACATTTCCATTATGCTCGACAGGTCGTGGATTACTTCCTTAAACCATAATTCATATACTTGGTGTATGATGATGAACAGCATTTCGTCATGGGCAGCCTCGCCATGTTCAGGACTGCGCAGATGTTGAGCATCGAGTACTTTTTTTAGCTGAAGATAGTCGGTGTAATGTACCGATTCGTATTTTTTCTTTATTTCTGACATGATTTATTTAGTTTTAGGTTTATATGCAGTTACTTTTATTTCGATGAGCAGATGCGGGTGAGGCAATTGGTGTACAGCGACAGTGGTACGGGTTGGTCCATCGAAATCGAAATACGCACCATAGACTTCATTGTAGCCTCCGAAGTCGTTCATGTTTACCAGGTAGCTGCTTACATCAACAATGTCATTCAGGTCAGCACCCACACTTTGGAGTATGTCTCTTATGTTTTCGATGACTGCTTTTGTCTGCTTGCGGATGTCCAGACGGGTAGTGCCGTATTCGTCCACTTCCACACCTTCAAAGCTGTTGTCGGGCCTTCTCGAACTGGTACCTGAAACGAAAATGAAATCGCCGGCAATTTTTACGTGAGGGAATTTGCCACGAGGCGTAGCTTTTCCTGATACGACTTTACTCTCCATATTTTGAATGATTGGTTAGCCAAGCAAATATGAACATTTTTTTTGACAATCCGCTTAAAGATTGACAGCATAATGGCTTTTATGTACTTTTTTTTACACTTATTCCATTTTATTTTCCACAAAGAAAGCTGCACCCAAACGGTCGCTTCCGCCATTTTTCTTTCTTAACGAAAATAAACAACGACAGGGCAGGTAAAAAAATTAAGAATACGTGCCTGCTTTGTCAGCTATTTTGCCGAGTTCTTTTTTTAATCCGTTGAATGTGGCTTCGCAGCATGGTACAAGCGGCAGGCGCAATACATTTTCACACATTCCCATGATGTGCATGGCTGCTTTAATGCCTGAAGGATTGCCATCTTTGTAAAGCCATGGATGTATATCCTGTAGCAAATCGTTGTAAAATCTGGCCTCAGCTATATTCCCGTTCATGGCATTGTGTACTACACCAGCAAACTCTTTTGGGAAAAGATTGGCGATTACGGAGATAACGCCTTCACCGCCTACACCGAGCAAGGGCAGGGTAGTGGGGTCGTCACCTGACAGTACCGAGAAATGCTCCGGCTTGTCCTGTATGGTTTTCATGCCCTGAATCATATTGGCAGAGGCATCCTTGACTGCTACTACATTAGGGCATTGGCGTGCTAAACGTATCAGTGTCTCGGCCTCTACATTTGAGGCAGTTCGGGAAGGTACATTATATATGATGATAGGTCTTGGCGATACTTCTGCCACTGCACAGTAGTGCCTGTAAATTCCCTCCTGCGACGGTTTGTTGTAGGATGGCGAACTCGACAGGATTCCGTCTATTTTTTTAAAGTCAAATTCCTTAATGCGCTGCATGAGACCAAGTGTATCATTACCTCCGAAATGTCCGGCTACTATCGGTATCCGACCATTGATACGGTCTATGGTGAAGTCAAGCACTTGCCTGCACTCCTTTGCATTGAGAGTAATGGCTTCGCCGGTAGTGCCGAGTGAAACGATGTAGTCAACCCCTCCTTTGATGGTATGCTCTATCAATCTTTCCAAAGCATCGTAGTCGATTTCTCCATCTTGCTTGAAAGGTGTAATCAGTGCTACACCAAGTCCTCTAAATAACTGGCTCATAGGAGCGAGATTTTATAGTTTTTAATATATTCAATAAGTATCCAAGCGATTTTCGGAAGTCTCCCTTGCCCGCATCAACCAATATGTCGAGCCAAGTGAGGTTGTTGTGGTAAAAACCGGCTTTTGTAGCAGCAGATGTTGTCGCCGCAAAGTAATCCAATGCAGGTATCGGTGTTGTATGAAGGCTGAGCACACAATCCCACTCCCGGTTTGTTATTTGTGCTGTTTTCTCATTCAATACCGGCTTACCGTACCAGTTTACATCCTCTTTTGTTACCACCATAAAGTTTTTTCCTTCGGTTTGAGCATCCGGCCTTCGGGTAAAACCTGTCAAAACCACTCTTTTGCCGTCTTGTTTGAGTGTCTGACTATAATTGCTAATTGCCTGTGTTGCCGCTTCGTCATCTGTATCAAAAAGGATCAGAAAATATTGGCATTCATCCGGATTTATTGCTTTGACCGTTCGTTTCTTTCTTTTTATTTCTGTATTCAGTGTTTTGTAGAAAATGAACGATTTTAACTGGTTTAAGGGCTTCATGGTCAATGTTTTTGTGCCTTTTATTTTTTATCAGCCGTTGCTGTTAATTTTGCAAGTTTGCTGTCAGGTAGCTGTTCGAATCTTCCCATTGAGCTAAATTTCAGGATGCGTTGCTGCACCCGCTCTTCAGCTGATAATTCGGACAACTCAGCCAATTCTTTCTTCAATTGTTTTTTAAGGATTTTGGCCATTTCTTCAGGTGCAGTGTGTGCTCCACCAACGGGTTCTTTGATGATGCCGTCCACCAACCCAAAGCCAAACATATCTTCTGCCGTTAATTTCAGTGCCTCTGCGGCAGTTTCTTTATGTTCCCAACTGTGCCAAAGTATGGAGGAACATGATTCCGGAGAAATAACAGAATACCAGGTGTTTTCAAGCATAAACACTCTGTCACCAACGCCAATGCCGATGGCTCCACCCGAGGCACCTTCGCCTATGACTACACAGATTACAGGTACCTTCAATACCATCATTTCATAAATATTGCGCGCAATGGCTTCGGCCTGACCTCTTTCTTCGGCTTCCAATCCGGGAAAAGCCCCTGGTGTGTCTATCAGTGTGATTACAGGGAATCCGAATTTTTCTGCAAGCTTCATCAGCCTGAGTGCCTTGCGGTAGCCTTCAGGATTGGCCATGCCGAAGTTGCGGTACTGCCGCATCTTGGTGTTTGTACCTTTCTGGTGTCCAAGAATCATCACGGTCTGTCCGTCAAGATTGGCAAGCCCGCCTACGATTGCCTTATCATCACCAAAATGTCTGTCGCCATGCAGTTCATTGAACCGTTTACACATCTGAGAAATATAATACAGTGTGTATGGCCTCTCTGGGTGTCTGGATAGCTGAACCTTCTGCCAGCCACTCAAGTTGGCATATATTTCTTTACGTGTAATAGCTATTTTGTTTTCCAACTCTTTGACCATAGGCGTCACATCAAGATCACCTTGCTCACCTACTTGCTTGATCTTCTCTAATTGTTCAAAGAGTGTTTCAAGGGGCTTTTCAAAATCAAGAAATACCATAGTATGTTTTATTTTCCATTTGAATGAATCTTTTATATATAGCTTTGATTCAGTTCAGGGCTAAAAGCAAAGGTACGGAATACAGATGGAGTAATTTCGTAAAAAAAATTTTTTTTTATTTTTTTTCAAATTGTGTTGCATGGTATTAAAAACATTTATACTTTTGCGTCCGTTATTCAAAACAAACGGATTGGTAGTTCAGTTGGTTAGAATGCCGCCCTGTCACGGCGGAGGTCGCGGGTTCGAGTCCCGTCCAGTCCGCAAAAGCCCTCGGAGATTTCCGGGGGCTTTTCTTTTTTAACAATTTTTTCCTCCACATCTCGGATTATTCTGCATCGATCAGTTGCTCCTTGCATTCCGCTTTTTGTCATTCTGTCCATTTTTTTCTGTCTGGTCTCTTCATTTATCGGTGCACGAATGCCGTATTTGCTGCATTTCTGCCATAAATTTTACCCAAAATTAAAAATAATCAGCCTTTTACTTGCAAGTATGATTCGCATAATGATATATTTGTGATATCAAAACGATATTATTATGAATGAAAAGTATTTTACCCCGCTTTCAGGTTACCTGATGTTTTTTGTAATGCTCATCGTCATTGCCTTTGGCATATACGCTGCTGTAGCTTTGGAAAATTTTGTCATCACAGCCCTTTGTGGTTTGCTCACTTTCTTTATGTTGAATGGTTTTTTTCTCATCAATCCGAATAACTCAAGAGTTCTTACCCTGTTCGGTGAGTATAAAGGCTCTGCCAAACAGAATGGCTTCTTCTGGGTCAATCCTTTTATGACGAAAAAGGTGGTTTCGCTCCGTGCATCCAACTTCGAGAGCGACCGCATGAAGGTAAATGACAAACGCGGAAACCCTATCGAGATTAGTGTGATACTCGTGTGGCGCGTAGCCGATACATTCAAGGCAGCTTTTGAAGTGGACGATTATGTAAAATTCGTCAAAGTCCAGACCGATGCCGCTGTCAGAAAACTTGCTCACCTGTACCCTTATGACAATGCCGATGACACAAACGAACTTACCCTGCGTGGCGGCACAGAAGAGATTAACCACAGCCTCGAAGAAGAAATCCGCGAACGACTCAACATAAGTGGCATCGAAGTGCTCGAAGCCCGCATCGGTTATCTGGCCTATGCTTCTGAGATAGCAGGTGCCATGCTCAAACGTCAACAGGCCGAGGCCGTCGTAGCTGCACGCTATAAAATCGTAGAAGGAGCCGTAGGTATGGTCGAACAAGCTCTTGAAGAAATGTCAAAACGTTCTATCATTGATCTGGACGATGACAAGAAAGCAGCTATGGTCAGCAACCTGATGGTAGTACTCTGCGGCGACCGCGAGGCCAATCCGGTAATCAACACTGGTACGCTCAATTCTTAAGATGGCACGCAAACAAATAGTACTCCGGATAGAAGAAGAAACACTTAGAGCCATCGAAAAATGGGCTGCAGATGAGTTCCGCTCCGCCAATGGCCAACTGGAGTGGATGCTGCATGACTGCCTGCGTCGAACGAAGAGGCTACCCAAAAAATCTGAAGCTACAAAACACAAACCCGAATAAATGCCTCCCTCAAGCATACGGCTCTGCTCCACAGCAGGGCCGTTGTTTTTTCTGATGCCGGTTAGCAGTAAACTATCCACTCCACATTCATAAAAGCAAACGCGTCTGTTTTCATCAGGGCGTGCCCCTTTCGGGCCGGGCTATCCGCCTTACTTCGTGCCGGCTTCTATCCCTCACCTTTACTTTGCATTTGAGATTAAATTCTTAACTTTAACAAAGGGAAAGCAGAAGTGAACTATATCCCTCACTAGGAATAAGTCCTATGTCGC